>JADMKH010000177.1:242-4014 GCA_018780025.1 Thiobacillus sp. | reverse complement strand
CTGCTAGCGCATGTAGGAAAATCTTTCTTCCTGCTGAAGCCGCACGATTTCCGCATCGGCCATGGGGACCATCTTGATGAAGCCATGAATATCCCGGGGCTGGAACCCTTGCAGGTGAGCTGCCGCCTTGCACAACCTGAATTCGACGATGTCGCCGACGGAAAGACTATAGGCCCGCTGCATCAAGGCGCGGTTTTTTTTGTAATTCCTGATCGCAAAAAACGGGATGGACTCGCCATGCAGCACGATCACGATTTTGCCGTCCATCGGGTCGGCGCCGCCAATCTGGCTGATATAGCTCGCCCGGTCCAGCACGCTGGTCAAGCCGGCGAGCGTGCCCGACGTGGTATCGAATACAACTTTCTGCCCGGAATAGGTTTGATGGATTTCGGTGGCGCTGCCCCAGGGGGCTTGCGTATCGGCTACGGCATACCCAGCGCAAAACGGCAGGGCGACTACTGACATCAGGACATATTTCCACTTCACTTGCTGCCTCCAGGCACCTGCATAAACAAACCGGGGCTGGCCCGTAGCGTTCCAGCCCCCTTTTCCGTACTGATTTATTTCTTCAGTTGCGGCTGGTCGATGTAGCGGATGTCTTTCACCGGAAGCGGCAGCGGGTTGATGTACTTGTAGCCCTTGCCCTGCCAGTAGGCAACCTCAGGGAATCCCGCCGGCACCACGGTGATGAAGCCATGCATGTCTTCCGCGCTGTAGCCGGCCGCTTTCATGGCGTTGTTGCACAGCTTGAACTCCACGCCGTCTTTTGCCAGCTCAGCCATGTTGTCCACGATGCCCTGATATTTTGCGTAATTCTCCTTTGCAAACGCCCGCATTTCCGGCCCGTGCGTCACGACGACCACTTTGCCGCCGGTTTCCTTCTTGGTGTTCTTGATGAAGTTGTAGAGGATGCCCAGCTTCTGAGGATCTTCGTAGTTGACGTCGAATACCGTGTCGGTAACCGGCATCTTGTGCATGTCCACCTTGGCCGTTCCATAAGGTGCGAACGCATCCGCGAACGCCAGATGGGCCGGAACCAGGACAACCAGGGTTGCGATTGCAATTGCGCTCAGTTTTGTTTTCATTAACGTCGTCTCCTTCATTGTTGTTGTGCGCGGTTCAAGTACCCGGTCGCGCGCGTCACCGGTTTCTGCAACCAGGCTGTTTTCTGGTTGCTTGCGTTCATATTTTCTGGATCGTGCCCAGCCACCCGGTCAGGTACGCCGCCTCCGTCAATATCAGGTCCGGGTCGCCAAACGCGTTGGCCAGCAAACTGATTCCCTGCAGGCAAGCCACCAGATGGCGCGCAAGTACAGGTGCCTGTTCGACGTGACCCATCAGGCGAAACTGCTCGTCGCACCAGGACACCATCTGTTTGATGGGCTGCGCCGCTGCGTCGCTCAACGGCCCCCGCCCCTTGGCCAGCTCGTAGCAAAGACTGCCGATCGGGCATCCGTACCGGGCATCGATTTCCCGGTCGCTCACCCATACCTGGATCAAGGCTTCAAGTCGGGCGCGCGGGTCGGGCAACTGCCCCGCCGCTTCCAGCAGGCGGCCTATATCGCCCGACCGGCGATCCAGAATGGCCTGCGCGACCTCATCCTTGGTTTTGAAGTAGTAGTAGACGCTGCCCAGCGCCACCTGAGCCGCCGCGGCAATATCCGCCAGCGTGGTATGCGAAAACCCGTGTTGATGGATCAGCCTGGCGGCGGCTTCGGTCAGGCGCGCTCTTTTTTCAACGCTGGCGCTCATCGCTGTGCACCCGGTTATAGTTGGTTAACTGACTTGTCCAGTTTGTCGGTTGCCGGCTTTTTAGTCAAGAAAAAAGCCTCCGCCCGGCTGCCGCGCGTTTGCACGGCATAGCCGATCCTGCACGTCAAATCACGGAAAAACCCACCAGCGCAATCTCGTCGCCGTCCTTGACCGGCGAGGACTTCTCAACGAACTGCTTGTTGAGGGTGATATTCAGTTTGGGGTTGCCAAGCAGCATTTTTTTCCACATCTCGCCGCGTTGGGACAACACAAACAGCAGGCGCTCGACATCGGTCACATCGGGCGGCAGGTCGATTTCGTCGGCCGCCATGCCCAAGGTATCGACCAGATCGCCGAAAAACAAAATCTTCACCATGGAGAGGCCTTTATAATTCGTGATTGACCGTCCGATTTTACCCTTGATGTCCACCTCCCCTAAAGGGCACGCCCATCTGCTGGAAAGCCTCAACCCCGAACAGCGCGCCGCGGTGACGCTGCCGCACGAATCTGCGCTGATTCTGGCGGGCGCCGGTTCGGGCAAGACGCGCGTGCTGACCACCCGCATGGTGTGGCTGATCCAGAGCGGCCAGGTGTCGCCGCTGGGGATGCTGGCGGTAACCTTCACCAACAAGGCGGCGAAGGAGATGCTGACGCGCATCTCGGCGATGCTGCCGATCAACACGCGCGGCATGTGGGTCGGCACTTTCCATGGGCTGGCCAACCGCCTGCTGCGCACGCATCACCGCGAAGCGGGGTTGCCGCAGTCGTTCCAGATTCTCGACTCGCAGGATCAGCTGTCGGCGATCAAGCGGTTGATGAAGTCGATGAACATCGACACCGAGAAATTCGAGCCGAAGAAGGTGCAGCGGTTCATCAACGGCCACAAGGAAGCCGGACGGCGCGCGCGCGATGCCGAGGCCTTCGACGACTACTCGATGCGGCTGGCCGAGTTGTACGAAGCCTACGATGCGCAATGCCAGCGCGAAGGGGTGGCGGATTTTCCCGAGCTGCTGCTGCGCGCCTATGAATTGCTGTATCGCAACGAACCGCTGCGGCAGCATTATCAGGACCGCTTCAAGCACATCCTGGTCGACGAATTCCAGGACACCAACACGCTGCAGTACCGCTGGCTGAAGCTGTTCGCCGGGCCGTACACGGCGCTGTTTGCCGTCGGCGACGACGACCAGTCGATCTACGCCTTTCGCGGCGCCAACACCGCCAACATGGCCGAGTTCGAGCGCGAGTTCGCGCACGGCAACGTGATCAAGCTGGAGCAGAACTACCGCAGCCACGGCCACATCCTCACCGCCGCCAACACGCTGATTGCGCAGAACGCGCACCGGCTGGGCAAAAACCTGTGGACGGCGGAAGGCGAAGGCGAGCCGATCCGCGTGTTCGACGCCTATTCCGATCAGGAGGAGGCGCGCTTTGTGGTGGAGGAAGTGCGCGCGCTCAACCGCGAAGGCACGAACCTGTGCGACATGGCGCTGCTGTATCGCTCCAACGCGCAGTCGCGGGTGCTGGAACACGCGCTGTTTTCCGCCAGTGTGCCGTATCGCGTGTATGGCGGGCTGCGCTTTTTCGAGCGTCAGGAAATCAAGCACGCGCTGGCCTACCTGCGCCTGTTGACCAACCCCGAGGACGACGGCGCATTTTTGCGGGTGGTGAACTTTCCCGCGCGCGGCATCGGCGCGCGCACGCTGGAACAACTGGCGGAAAATGCCGCGCGGTCGGGTGCCAGCCTGTGGCAGGCGGCCTGCACCAGCAGCGGCAAGATGGCCGGGTTCGCCCAGCTGATCGAATCCATCAAGCAGGTCACCCGCGACCTGCCGCTGCCCGAGGCAATCGACCACGTGATCGAGGTCAGCGGACTGGCGGAGTATTACCGCGCCGACAAGGACGGCGCCGACCGCCTGGAAAACCTCAACGAACTGGTCAACGCGGCGGCGCTGTTTTCGGAAGAAACAGGCGTGCCGGGCCCCGATCTGTCCGCCGAGACGCCGGATGCCGCCAACACTGC
>JADMKH010000177.1:0-232 GCA_018780025.1 Thiobacillus sp. | reverse complement strand
CCGATGCGGGACGCGACGAAGCCCCTGATGCGGTTGCCCCCCGGGGGGCAGAAACCTTGCCGGTACTCGACGCTTTCCTCGCCCACGCCGCGCTGGAAGCCGGCGAACACCAGGCCGGCGCCGGTCACGATGCACTGCAACTGATGACGGTGCACGCCGCCAAGGGCCTGGAGTTTCACGCCGTGTTCATCACCGGGCTGGAAGAAGGCCTGTTTCCGCACGAGCAAAGCGC
>JADMKH010000293.1 GCA_018780025.1 Thiobacillus sp. | reverse complement strand
CCCCAGGCAGAACATGCAGCAGAAAGCGGCGCATAAACTCGTCGGCACTGAGCGTTATGGTCGACGAAATCGTTCAGGATTTGAGACGGCGGTCGAGCTCCGCCTGGGCGAAAAACGCGCTGGCGAGTTTCAGAATCTCGTTCGCCCGGCGCAGCTCGCGGACTTCGCGTTCGAGTTCCTTGACGCGTTGCGCCTCGGCTGAAGTCACGCCCGGACGCTGGCCGGTGTCGGTCTCATGCCGACGAACCCAAGTGTGCAGGGTGGCCGCCGAGCAACCGATCTTGGCCGCAATCGATTCAATGGCGGCCCACTGCGATGGATGACTGGCGCGACACTCGCTAACCAGGCATACGGCGCGTTCGCGGACTTCAGGGGAAAACTTCACAGGTTTCTTCATAAGGACTCCATCTTCTCAAGGATTGGAGCCTCCTCAAAACCCGGGGCGGTTCAGTGCCGGCGCATCGGATGGCGGTTCTACCGTTGATTTCAGACGTAGGTTCAGACCGAGGTTCGTATACCTGCAACGGGTAGAGAACCGCAGTTCGAAATCCTTGCCGGTTGGCTTAGCCTGTCAGATATAGTCTGAACTTCGCCTCCTGAAAATTCCCAACTGCGCTTGCGGCGCATCACTACGTATTGTAGAGAATGAACGAAACCGTCCGCCCCCGCTGTTTTGATGCGACCGATCTGGAAACGGCCCGGCAGGCGCTGGCGCGGGTGTTGCCGGTGGCGGAAAACGATCTGCCTTGGCGCGCGCTGGCTTATGCGCACGAGCAACTGGGCGGCGGCGTCGCCTTTTCTCACAGCGTGGGCACGGCGTTGATTGTGGTCGAACTGCGGGTGGGCGCGGATGCGGTGGCGGCCGCCTTGCTGCATGCCTGTCTGGATGATGTCCCCGCAAGGGGGACGCCGCCAGACGCTCGCCCTGCGGGCGGTCTTGGCGCAGCGCCTGATTTTGATGCCCGCTTTGGCACGGCTGCGCGACTGGCACGCGGGGTGGCGGCGATGGCGCGTATCGAGACGCTGGCCACCAGCGCCACCGACAAACGCATCGATCCGCATGCCCAGCTCGAGGCCTTGCGCCAGATGGTGCTGGCTATGGTGGAGGATGTTCGCGTGGTGCTGGTGAAGCTGGCCGAGCGTACGCATGCCTTGCGCTGCGCGGCAAACGAAGACGCCGCCACGCGTGAAGCGCTGGGGCAGCAGGCACGCGAACTGTTCTCCCCATTGGCGAATCGCCTCGGGGTGTGGCAGATCAAGTGGGAGATGGAGGACTGGGCGTTTCGCTATCTGGAGTCCGAGACCTACAAAACCATTGCGGCGCAGCTCGATGAAAAACGTGCGAACCGGGAAGCCTACATTCGGGGCATTATCGAGCGACTGCAAGTCGAGCTTTCACTGCATGGCATTGACGCCGAAGTCAGTGGCCGCCCCAAGCACATCGCCAGCATCGTCAACAAGATGCGGCGCAAGCACCTGAGCTTCGAGCAGTTGTACGACATCCGCGCAGTGCGCGTATTGGTTCGGCACGAAATCGATTGCTACACGGTGCTGGGCCTGGTGCACAACCTGTGGCAGCCGATCCCGGGTGAATTCGACGATTACATCTCGCAGCCCAAAAGCAATGACTACCGTTCGTTGCACACGGCGGTGATCGGGCCGGAAGATCGCGCGGTTGAAATTCAGATCCGCACCTTCGACATGCATCATCATGCTGAGCTCGGTGTCGCCGCACATTGGCGCTACAAGGAGGGTGGCCGGCAGGACGCGCAGTACGAGGAAAAAATAGCCTGGCTGCGACGTATTCTGGAATGGAAGGATGACGTTGCCGACAGCAGCGAATTCACCGAGCAATTCAAAACCGAACTGTTTCACGACCAGGTCTATGTATTGACCCCGCAGGGGCGGGTGGTGTCGCTCGACCGGGGCGCGACACCGGTGGATTTTGCCTATGCGCTGCATACCGATCTGGGTCATCGCTGCCGGGGCGCGAAGATCAATGGCGCGATGGTGCCCTTGAATACCGTGCTGGATAATGGACAGCGGGTCGAAATCGTCGCTGCCAAGGAGGGCGAGCCGAGTCGGGACTGGCTCAATACGGCGTTGGGTTACCTGGCTACGCATCGGGCACGCTCCAAGGTACGCGCGTGGTTTCGCCAGCGCGACGTGGGAGAGCAGGTTAGCCTGGGCCGCACACTGCTGGAGAAAGAGCTCAAGCGCTTGGGTGTGGTGGGAACGAACCATGAAAAGCTCGCACAGCGGCTCAAGTTCAACAAGGTGGAAGAGTTTCTTGCGGCGCTGGGTCGGGGGGACGTAGGTCACCGCGATCTGGTCAATGGTCTGCAGGAACCGGGCAGGCCGGAGCCTGTACTGGTCCCCACAGTCAAGCCCCGCGCACGCGTCAAAACCGGAAACCCGGTAACGATACCGGGACTGGGCGATGTGCCGCTGACACTGGCGCGCTGTTGTAAACCGCAACCGCCGGATGACATTGTGGCCTACACCACTGTTGGACGGGGCGTGATGGTGCATCGCAGCGATTGCGCATCACTCCGGCGCGGCAACCCCGCCCGTGCAATGCCAGCCGATTGGGTGCTCGACGCCGGTGCCGCGTTTGAGGTGGATATCAATTTAAAAGCATTTGATCGTCAGGGGCTGTTGCGGGATATTTCTGACGTCATCGCCAAGGACAAGCTGGACGTATTGCGGGTCAACACCGAGAGCCGTGACGAATATGCGTATATGCAACTCACCGTGCGCATCAAGGAATTGCAGCAGTTGGCCCGGTTGCTGGCGCGCCTGCAGCATGTGCAAAACGTAATCGAAGTTAAGCGGGGCTAAGAGTTTATCCGTAAATAAAGGATAATGGTTTTCCATGCGCGGTGCGCGCGCGTGGAGTGAAGATGGCCAAAGCGAAAGCATGGGAAGTTACGGATGATTTTTGGGCGCGTGTGGAACCACTGATACCTGTACGCCAGCGTCTGGCAGATCAGACCTACACCCGCAAGGCAGGCGGCGGACGCAAGCCCAAAGCGGCTCGCCTTGTTTTTGAAGGTATCGTGTACGTACTGAGAACCGGCTGCCAATGGAAGGCGCTGCCTGCCGAGCGCTATGGCAGTTCCAGCGCAGTCCACGCGCGGTTCCTGGAGTGGGAGAAGGCGGGTTTTTTGAAACCCTATGGAAGGCGGGGCTTGCCGAGTACGATGACTTTGAAGGCATCGCCTGGCGGTGGCAGAGCATCGACGGGGCGATGATGAAAGCCCCTCTGGCCCAGTCAAGCGTTGGCCCCAACCCAACGGATCGGGGAAAAAAATGGCAGCAAGCGCCATTTGCTGGTGGACGGTCGTGGCGTCCCGTTGTCGCTCGTCGTGACCGGGGCGAATCGGCATGATGTCTCGCAACTGGAGAAGGTACTGGATGCCATTATGATCAAGCGAGCCACACCGCCGCAGCGGCGAAGCAAGCATTTGTGCGCCGACGCGGGCTATACCGGCTCACCCGCACTGGAAGTCATTGAGAAGCATGGCTACATCCCGCACGTTAAAGGGCGGGGGAAAGAAGCGGACGAACTCAAGCGTGATCCCAAGAAAAAGGCCAGGCGATGGATCGTTGAAGTGGCGCACAGTTGGTTCAATCGTTTCCGCAAGCTGCTGGTGCGATACGAGAAACTTGATCGCAGCTTTCTCGCGCTAAATTACCTGGCCGCATCTATCATGGCGTTCAGAAAGATCAAGCTGGATGTGAATATTATTTACGGATAAGTTCTAAGTGTGGAGCGTGAAGAAAGTCTTCTCCCGGAAAACCGCCCTGGACGCTGGTGGCGTAACTGGAAGGTGATGCTGCCACTGTGGCTGGTGATGGGTGGGCTGGTGTGGCTGGGACTTTATCTTGACGTCGACCGCAGCGTGATTGCCGGCACGGTGTTGGCAGTCGGACTGATTTCGAACGCCTTTGCCTGGCTGTTGGGGATCGTTGCGCTGGTGCCGGTCATTGGCCCGGTTATCGTCAAGGGGCTGTCGATCGGCTTTATCTGGCTGCTCAATGCGGTGGGCTATCTGGTGTCCTACA
>JADMKH010000114.1 GCA_018780025.1 Thiobacillus sp. | reverse complement strand
CCAGAAATGCCTGCTTAATCAATGCGCTGGATTGCCGCGCTTCGCTCGCAATGACGAAATATGAATAAATCAGTGCTTTCTTAACTTTTTTTCCAGCGTTGCGGCGGTCAGTTCACCGAGGTAAGTGTCGATCAGGCGTCCGCTGCCATCGTAAAACAGCGTCGCGGGCAACATGCCCGAGCCGGCTACGCTGCCGAGTTCGCTGTAACGGTCCAGCGTGACATTGGCGAGATCAAGCTGGCTCGTGGTCAGATAATGCACAACGGCTGCGCGGCTTTCACCCTGATTGGCAAAGACAAAACTCACGCCGCGTTCGCGTTGTTGCGCAGCGGCGAGCACGGGCATTTCGCGCCGGCACGGCGGGCACCATGTCGCCCACAGGTTGACCACCAGCGGCTTGCCGTCGGCCAGCACCGCGAGCGTGGTTGTTTCGCCATCGAGCAGGGTGACCTGCTTTTCAGACAGCGCGGGATCGTCCATCAGGCGCAGTCCCGCCAATACCGCCTGCCAGGCCAGTATCCATAGCGCCAGGGTCAGCAGGGTCCGTGTGCGGGGCGAGAGTTTGCGCCAGCGTTGCCGGATTGGACCCGGTATAGCCGGCTTTGTCATGGTCGGGATGTCATCGTTCTCGTAATGTGCCCGTTGCGTCGGCGGTCGCGCGCAGCGGTTGCAGCTTACTGGCAAGCGAAGCGGCAGAAAGTTCACCAAGGTGGGTATCGACCCGGCGTCCTGCTGCGTCATAGAACAGCGTGGTGGGCAACGCGCCCGATCCCACTTCGCGGCCGAGGGCGGTGTCGGGATCGAGCAGGACATTGGCGAGATCGAGTTGTCCGGCGCCGAGATAGCGCTGGGCTGTCGCCGCATCTTCCCCCTGATTGACGAATACGAAGGTCACCCCGGTTTCGCGTTGCTGCGCTGCGGCGAGCACCGGCATTTCGCGCCGGCACGGTGGGCACCAGCTTGCCCACAGATTGACCACCATGGGTTTGCCGCGGGCCAGCGCCGTCAGGCTGGTCGGTTCGCCGGTCAGCGTTGTCAGCGCTGCTGTCGGCAATGCCGATTGCCCGGTGGTGCCGGCCGCGGCGAAGAAACCACCCCACACCAGCGCGCCGGCAGCGAGACCCGCCGCCAGGGGCTTGCGCAGCAACGGGCGCCGCCAGCCTTGCCATAGCGCGACCAGCACCGCCGCAGCCACCCCCGGCCACAGCATGAATCCGCCATCGCGGATGTCGAGTATCGACCACGGCGTCGCGCGGTAGAGGTCGAACCACGCGGCGACGAACGCAACGCGCGCCACCACGACGGCAGCGATCAGCATGTCGCTCAAGGTGTTGACGATGCCGGTTTGGGTGCGACGCCCGACCCAATGGCCGACGCCTGCTGCAACGACGCCTGCGGCCAGCAGACTGAGCACGCCAACGGGGAGCGCGAGCGGACCGATATTCATGGATAACACAGTGGGTTTTTCCTTGTCTGGGGGAGACGTACGAGACGTGCAGCGGCATAAAGTTCGCCGATGATGCGTTTCGACGCGACTTTCTTCACCATCCGGGCCCATTTACAGCAGGGGGCGGTCCCGGCCGCAGTCTGGCGTATGTGATCTACGATTCCGGCGCGCGCGCTTTGGCTGATTACACCAGCCACGTCAGTGCGGCATAGCGCCCCAGCTTGCCCAGCGTCACCAGCAGCAAAAAGACGGGCACCCCCACGCGCATCACGCCGGCCACCAGGCACAGCGGATCGCCCACTACCGGCAGCCAGGCCAGCAGCAGGCTGGGGCGGCCAAAGCGTGTAAACCAGCGTTCGGCGCGGGCGATGTGTTGCTCGGTTTTTGCGCTGTGGCGCTGCACCGCCTGGCGCCCAAACCGACCCATGCCGTAGGTGATCAGACTGCCGAGCACATTGCCGGCAGTGGCGGTCAGCACACTGGCAAGCGGGTCGGCGCCCTGGTGCAGCCGATACAGCAGCAGCGCTTCGGAACCGCCGGGGAACAGGGTGGACGACAGCAGCGCCGAACCAAACAGCGTCCAGTCCATCATCGGCCGGATGCCGGTCGGGTAGCCGCCACGGAGGGCAAGAAGGCGGTCAACGGGGGCTGCATGGCGGGTTCCGGTGCATGGGGACAGCCAAGTGTTGCACAGTCATGCGCCGGGAAGCAGTCATTGACGTTATCAATCCAAATTATCCAGACTATCCGTTTGATCGTATGATTGATGGCTTATAACATTTGTCCTGTCTTGATTGACGAAGCAACTTAACCTGACAGGAGTCCACCATGCAGAATACGAAGTCACCCACTATCCGGAACCTTGAATCCGCTTTCGCCGGCGAGTCGATGGCGCATATCAAATACCGCTATTTCGCCAGGCTGTGCCGCGCGGCGGGCGACGAGGCTACGGCGAAAGTGTTCGAGTCCACCGCCGACCAGGAGATATTGCACGCTTTTGGTCACGCTGAACTGCTGTTCGCAGGCGAAACGATGACGCCGTCGAAGTGTCTGCAATACGCCATTGAGGGCGAAACGCATGAATACACCGAGATGTACCCCAAGTTCCGTCACGAGGCGATGATCGAAGGCAACGCCGCTGCCGTGGCCGAAATGGACGAGCAGATTGTCGAGTCGAAGGAACACGCCGAGATGTTCAGGGGCGTGCTGGAAAAAGCCGCCAGGCGTTTTGCCGCACTGGCCAGAGTGGAAGAGAAGCATGCGAAGCACTACCAGGCGCAGCAGGATGCCCTTGCGGCCTGATTGAATATTGACACCCCATTGAACCAATCGAAAGGAAGCACGATGAAAACATGGCAATGCATAGTTTGCGGGTATGTATACGACGAATCCAGGGGCGATCCCGAGCATGGCATCGCACCCGGCACCCGCTGGGAAGACGTGCCGGAAAACTGGGAATGCCCGGACTGCGGCGTGACGAAAATGGATTTCGAGATGGTTGAAATCGCGGCCTGATTTTTTCAACCCGGCGCCAGTGCAGCAAATGCGTGCTGGCGTTTTCAAGGAGTGTTTCATGCATCCCATCGTCATTGTGGGTTCCGGGCTTGCCGGATACACGCTGCTAAAGGAAATCCGCAAGCGCGATACTGCCACGCCGGTCACGCTGGTGACTGCGGACGACGGCGCGTTCTATTCCAAGCCCAACCTGTCGAATGCGCTCGCAGCGCATAAAACGGCAGCGGATCTGGCGAGCGCCAGCGCTGAAAAGCTGGCGGCGGATCTGCAGGTCACGATCATGGCGCATACGCGGGTCAACGCGATTGATACGACTGCGCAGCGCGTGCGTATTGATGGCGGCGAGCTGGACTACAGCACGTTGATCCTTGCGCTGGGGGCCGATCCCATCCCGCACGGGCTGAGCGGAGACGGCGCGGCAGCGGTGCTGGCGGTGAACGACCTGAGCGATTACGCGGCTTTCCGTGAGGCCATTGGCGGCAAGAAACACATTACCGTACTCGGCGGCGGGCTGATCGGATGCGAGTTCGCCAACGATCTGGCGCATGCCGGGTTTGCAGTCGATGTGGTGCACCTCGGCGCCTGGCCGCTTGAGCGTCTGCTGCCGGTTGAAGCCGGGGAGCGTCTGGCTGACGGGTTGGCTGCACTGGGCGTGACCTGGCATTTCGGCCGCACCGCCAGGCGGGTTGACTCCAGCGTCATGGGGTATCAGGTGGAACTGGATAACGGCGAGAAAATCGCGGCAGATGTCGTGTTGTCCGCGATCGGATTGTTCCCGCGCATTCAGTTGGCGAAGGCAGCGGGCCTACCGGTAGGGCGCGGCATCCAAACCAATCGCCTGCTCGAAACCGGGGCGCCGAACGTTTATGCCATAGGCGATTGTGCCGAAGTCGACGGGCTTAACCTGCCCTATGTGATGCCGTTGATGGTGCAGGCGCGCGCTCTGGCCGCCACGCTCGCAGGCACGCCGACACCGGTGGTTTATCCGCCCATGCCGGTCATCATCAAAACGCCGGCGCATCCGGTGGCGGTGTTGCCGCCCAAAACAGGCGCGACGGGGGGCTGGGAAGTGGAATGCCACGACACCGGCGTGTGCGCGTTGCACGTGG
>JADMKH010000208.1 GCA_018780025.1 Thiobacillus sp. | reverse complement strand
CCGGCATGCTGTTCCCCGGCGTGGTCGGCGGCATCTGCCTGCTGCTCGGGCTGTTTGCGCTGCAGGTGATGCCGATCAGCTATGCCGGGCTGGCGCTGATGATACTGGGCATCGTGCTGATGATTTCGGAATCCTTCATCCCCAGCTTCGGCGCGCTGGGGCTGGGCGGCATCGTGGCCTTCGTCATCGGCTCGGTGATGCTGATCGATACCGATGTACCCGGCTACGGCATCCCGTGGATGCTGATTGTCCCGGTGGCGGTGACAAGCGCCCTGTTCAGTTTCTTCGTCGCCGGCATGGCGATCAAGGCGCGCACGCGCCCGGTGGTGACCGGCGCCGAGGAAATGATCGGCGCCCGCGGTGAAATCCTCGAAGACATGGAACACGAAGGCTGGGCGCGCGTTCACAGCGAGCAGTGGCGCGTGCGCAGCAGCGTACCGCTGAAACGCGGCAGCGCGGTGCGGGTGCGCGCACGGCATGACCTGATACTCGATGTGGAAAAGGAGAACGATCATGTTTGAATTCGGCGGCTTGACCCTCGTATTCTTTATCGTCGCGCTGGCAGTCGCCAGCCTGCGCATCCTGCGCGAATACGAGCGCGGCGTGGTGTTCATGCTTGGTCGCTTCTGGAAGGTGAAGGGGCCGGGGCTGATCCTCGTCATCCCCGGCATCCAGCAAATGGTGCGAGTGGACCTGCGTACCGTAGTCCTCGACGTGCCGAGCCAAGACGTGATCTCGCGCGACAACGTCTCGGTCAAGGTCAACGCCGTGCTGTACTTCCGCGTCATCGACCCCGCCAAGGCCATTTTGCAGGTCGAGGAGTTCCTGGTCGCCACCAGCCAGCTGGCGCAGACCACGCTGCGCGCGGTGCTCGGCAAGCACGAACTCGACGACATGCTGGCCGAACGCGAACGCCTGAATCAGGACATTCAGCAATTGCTGGACGTGCAAACCGACGCCTGGGGAATCAAGGTGTCCAACGTCGAAATCAAGCACGTCGACATCGACGAAACCATGGTGCGCGCCATCGCCAAGCAGGCCGAGGCCGAACGCGAGCGGCGCGCCAAGGTGATTCACGCCGAAGGCGAATTGCAGGCCTCGGAAAAGCTGCTGGCCGCTGCCGAAATCCTTGCTGCCCGGCCTCAAGCCATGCAACTGCGTTATTTGCAGACGCTCTCCAATATCGCCGGCGACAAAACCAACACCATCGTCTTCCCGATGCCGGGCGAACTGATGAACCTGATGATGCGCAGCGAGAAAAAGGCCGAATAAGCGCGTGAACAGGCCGCCCACGCTTGATTGAAGCCGCCGCTGCTTTTGGGGAACCCTGAACCGGAAAAACGCTCTATACTCGCATTCGTGCCCTTCTGGGTATTGTTTATGATCATTTCACGCGAGGAAACCACATGAACCCGCAAGTCACCACCCTTGGCCGCAGCACATCTGCGGTCGCCTCGACCAACAAGGTCGTTCGCAACACCTACATGCTGCTGTCGATGACGCTGGCGTTTTCCGCACTCGTCGCGGGCATCTCGATGTCGCTGAACCTGCCGCACCCCGGCCTCATCATCACCCTGGTCGGCTACTTCGGCCTGCTGTTCCTGACCTCCAAGTTCCGTGAAAGCGGGCTCGGCATCGCCTTCGTGTTTGCCCTCACCGGCTTCATGGGCTACACGCTCGGCCCCATCCTCAATGCCTACCTGTCGCTGCCCAACGGCGGCCAGGTGGTGATGATGGCGATGGGCGGCACCGCCGCGATCTTCCTCGGCCTGTCGGCCTACGTGATGACCACCCGCAAGGACTTCAGCTTCATGGGCGGCTTTCTCATGGTCGGCATTCTGGTCGCCTTCCTGGCTGGAATCGGCGCAATCTTCTTCGAGATGCCCGGCCTCTCGCTGGCGGTGTCCGCCATGTTCGTGCTGTTGATGTCCGGCCTCATCCTGTACGAGACCAGCAACATCATCCACGGCGGCGAAACCAACTACATCATGGCAACGGTCACCCTGTTCGTGGCGATCTTCAACCTGTTCACCAGCCTGCTGCACCTGCTGGGCTTTGCCAGCAACGACTGATCGTTGATGGCATCGGCAAGTGAAACGGCGCCTTCAAGGGCGCCGTTTTTTATCGACACCCACTGCCATCTCGACGCGGCGGAGTTCGACGCTGACCGCGACGCTGTCTATGCACGCGCTGTCGATGCTGGCGTTGCGATTCAGATCGTCCCGGCCATCAGCCGCGACAACTTTGCTGCCGTGGTTGCCACCTGCGAACGCTACCCGGGCAGCCTGCCAGCCTGGGGGATGCACCCCATGCTTATCGACGTCCACCGGCCCGAACATCTGGCCGATCTGCGCGCGCAAATCGAGGCGCAGCGCCCGGTGGCAGTAGGTGAAATCGGGCTCGACCTGTTCGTGCGCGACCTTGACGCTGCCACGCAGGAATATTTCTACGTCGAGCAGTTGAAGATCGCGCAGGAATTTGACTTGCCGGTGCTGCTGCACTGCCGCCGCGCCAACGATGAAATCCTCAAGCATCTGCGCAAGACCAGGGTGTGCGGCGGCATTGCCCACGCCTTCAACGGCAGCCCGCAGCAGGCCAACGAATTCATCAAACTGGGATTCAAACTCGGCTTCGGCGGCGCCTTCACCTGGCCGCGCGCCAACAATTTACGAAGATTGGCAGTGGATCTGCCGCTGGACGCCATCGTGCTGGAAACCGACAGCCCTGACATCCCCCCTGTATGGGTTGGTCACGGCCGCAATGCACCCGGCGAACTGCCCTTGATTGCGAAGGAATTGGCCACCCTGCGTGGCGTTTCGGTGGAAGTCATAGCCGAGACCACGACCCAAACGGCCAAGACGCTGTTCCGGCTGGACTGAGCGGATTATTTCGCCCACTCCAGTGGCGGCGCATCCAGCGTCATGCGCGGAATGCGCCGCCCGCAGTTGCCATATACCTGTTCCACCCGGACCTGCACCCCGTATTGCGCACGCGGCCAACAGTTTTTCAGGGTGTCATCCAGTTCAATCAGCGCGGCCTCGCCATTGACCCGCATCCGGCTCTGCGCAGCGAAGTCGACAAACAACAAGCCGATATGCGGATTCGCCAGCACATTGCCCAGGCTGTTGAAAAGCCCGTTGCCGGGATAATCCGGAAAAACCAGTTCGCCGGGCGTCAGCACCTGCAACAAGGGGCCGGTCTCGCGCCCGCGAAAGCTGCAATCGCAATGGCCGCCGGCATCTGCCGTGGCGATGAAGAAAAATGGCAGCGCCTCGATCCACAGCGCCGTCCCGTCGTCGATGCCGCGCTGATAAAAACGGAACAGACATTCCTCGGGCCAGCGATCGGCCATGCCGAAACGCAACCGCGCCCTGCCCTCTCCCGGATGAGAAACGCCGCTCATATCCCGATCAGAAATCGCGTTCGACCTTGAAACCATTGATGATGATGTCGCCTGCCACCATGCGGGCGCCATGGTTCACCGCATCGAGGATATCGCCGTCGGACCAGCCGGCATCGCGCGCGGCCTGCAGATCGGCTGCGTCGACGCGGGTGGAATCGCGTGTCGCCTTCAGCACCAGACCGAGCAGCGTTTTTTCCTTGAGGCTCAACGGGCTATCGTTGAAATCGGCACACGTGGCCGCGACCTGATCGGACGTCCAGCCAGCCATGTTGATCAGCATGCCGCCATTCATGTCGATGCAGTAGCTGCAGTTCCCGGCCTGCGAAACCAGCATGCGGATGCTCGCCGTCAGCGGAAAGGAAAGCGTGGGGTGCTGCATGATGCTGCCGTAGTACTCCCACTGGTGCTTGAGCAAAAAAGGATTGGCGCTGTATGCCTGGATGGCGGTGGGAACATGGCCCCACGCGCTTTTGATCTGTGCGTAAATCTCGGCGACTTCACCGGTTGCAGCTTCGGGCGTAACGGTTTGCAAAATGCTCATGACGGTCTCCTGATCAAAGATTAAATCCAACGCCTGACGCGGGCTTTGTAGTCCCGGTAGGCGTCGCCGAACTTCGCTTCGAGATGCGCTTCTTCGTGCCGGATCACACCGAAGCGGAGCATGATCC
>JADMKH010000187.1 GCA_018780025.1 Thiobacillus sp. | reverse complement strand
CAGAGACGCAGATAAAGTTAAACCAGGTTGGCAGACAGGATGGCGGTTTACGCTGTGGGGGAACGTTGGGTGGCGTCTATTTAGCCTTCCAATGGCTGGGTGGTGACACGTATCCAGCCCTCGCTGCTCTCAATGGGCTTGCCCAGCAAAATGAGTTTGAGGTCGGTTGCGCCGCTGACCTGGCATACTTTTCCGGACAAATAATGAACAGGATCGAGAATAAGGGTGCGGTTGCCTTTGCTGTCCGTCAGGATCAAGCCTGAATTGGGCAGGGTTGGGGGACTGTTGGCAGAACCCTTGACGGTGTAATCAGCCGTACCCGCATCTTGCAGGGATATCAGCGAAGGGGTTTCGGCCAAGGTTTCGATCCCTACCGAACTGGTGTCGTTATTGATCCGCGACAAACGGCGCACCATGCCGATTTGCCAGGTGTCGGACTCGTGCGTTTTGATCCCAATCAGGGCGCCCACCCGCAACCAGTCCTTGTCGCGTGATTCGACGACTGCGCCAAAGCCGCATTCACTTTCGTCGTGCATCACCCAACGTTCGACGTCAGGGGCATTGATGGCGGCAGTTACGGCTTGGGTCTGCGTGGATTCGACATGTTCACGTGTGCGATCGGTGATAAAGCCATACACCCGAACATCATCTTCTTCATGGTAGTTGAGTCCGGTACCGTAGGGCGACACCCGGGGAGGTGAATTTGTCACCTTGAGTTGACCGAAAATAGCATTCAGACCGTGCGCAACATCGACCAGACGTTTGATGGGGGCACGGGGAGCCCGGCGTTGTTCGCGGTCCTCCAGTGAGGCCCATTGGTGCTGGAGATGATCCAGGAGTTCGATGCTTTCGGCTGAGCGGGCGTTGTCGCCCAGACCTGATTGTGCGGGTGTGCCGCCTTTTTTCAGCGCGTTGCGAAGGGCTTGCACCACGGTTAAGAGGTCGGTCGTGGACCAGAATCGTATGGGTTTATCTGTCTGGGGTTTGCGAACCCGGCGTGGCCCCTGGTCGGCTGACAGGTCAACGGAAAACGTATGGGTTTCAGCATCCAGCTGGGCGTCGAGTTTGAGTTGTGCGTGCCACAGACATAGCCAGCGATCCAGCAGGTCGAGGTGCTTGGGGTAGAGCGTGCCGGAATTGGCCAGGTTCAGCATCATGATATGCAGGTAAGCTGATTGGCAGCTGCATTCGGTTGTTTCTTCAGGATAGGCGCGCTGCAGTTGCCCCTGGAAATCATGGGTTTCGGCGATCCGGTACAGGTTATGCAATCTGAGCCAGAGTTTTTCGCTGGCGGGTAAGTAGCGAATGGCGCGCCATTTCAGTAACTGGCCAAATGCGCGAATGGCCCGCAGGGTAATAAGCGGAATCGAAGCGTCGAGTGGGTTTTTTCCGGTTTCGTGGGAAATGTGCAGCACGAAGGTGTGATAGCCCCGTGCAACTTCCCAGTTCAGGCCATAGACCGCATGCCAGAGCTGGCTTTCCACCTGCCGGGACATGCGCGGGTTGCGCAAATATTGGCGAACAAGGGTGTCCTGCAGGTCTCGCGACTTTTCGTCCAGCAGCATGAAAATAGCCAGACGGTCTTTGCTAAAGTCCGCTGAGGTTTCGTTGAAGCGCTTGAGTTCAGTGTAGATGGCCTGCTGGCTCTTGTAGGCATCGCCGGCGGGCAGTCCCTCGATCCAGCTTGCGGCAGCCTTCAGGCTCACAAGCGGGTCATCAGCCGGCTTGCCGGCGGGCAGCAGACGAGCAATTCCAGATACCAACTTTTCAGCCAGTGAATTCATGATTTCAGCGATCAGGGAAGCATGTTCTCAGACACTATAACGGTTGACTGAGCAAAATCTGTACCTGTACCTGGACCTGGGTAATCATCCCAGCTTGTTTTTCACCCAGTCAGGAACAGATTCCAGAGCCGCCGGCAATTGTGCGGGTTCGGTCCCGCCTGCCATCGCCAGATCCGGTTTGCCGCCGCCTTTGCCGCCCACCTGCGTGGCGACAAAATTGACCAGTTCGCCTGCCTTGATCCTGCCAATAACGTCCGGCGTCACTGCCGCGATGAGGCTGACCTTGCCGTCGACAACCGTGCCCAGCACCAGCGCGCAGGACTTCAGCTTGTCGCGCAGCTTGTCGGCGGTTTCGCGCAAGCCCTTGGCATCGACGCCATCGAGCCGGGCAGCCAGCACCCGCACGCCGCCGATGTCGATGGCCTGCTGGATCAGTTCGTCGCCGGCGCTGGCAGCCAGTTTTGATTTCAGTCGGTCCAGCTCCTTTTCCAGCGCGCGCACGTTGTCGAGCATCTGCGTCAGCTTGGCACCAAGTTCCGCGGGTTGCGCCTTCAAGGCCGCCGCCGCCTGGCGAATTTCCTGCTCGCGTGTCTGCACATATTCCAGCGCGTTGTCGCCGGTCACCGCTTCGATCCGCCGCACCCCGGCCGCCACGCCGGATTCGCTGATAACCTTGAACAGGCCAATATCACCGGTGCGGGCCACGTGCGTGCCGCCGCACAGCTCGCGCGAGTTGCCGATATCGAGCACGCGCACTTCGTCGCCGTACTTTTCACCGAACAGCATCAGCGCACCGGTTTCCTGCGCGTCTTCAATGGCCATCACGCGGGCCTGCGTGGCCTGGTTGGCCAGGATTTCGGCATTGACCCGTAGCTCCACTTCGCGGACTTGCGCATCGGTCATCGGGGTGGGCTGCACAAAGTCGAAGCGGGTTTTTTCGCTGTCGACCAGCGAACCTTTTTGTTGCACGTGTTCGCCGAGCACGTCGCGCAAGGCCTTGTGCATCAGGTGGGTCACCGAGTGGTTGCGCATGGTGCGGGCGCGCGCCACGTCATCGACTTTGGCCGCAACGGATTCGCCGACCTTGAGGGTGCCGGTTTTGACCACGCCGTGGTGGCCGAACACCTGTGCCTGAATTTTGAGCGTGTCCTCCACCGCAAACACGCCGCCTGCCGCCTGCATCACGCCGCAGTCGCCGGCCTGGCCGCCGGATTCGGCGTAGAACGGCGTGTGGTCGAGCACCACCACGCCGAGCTCGCCTTCGTTTAATTGCTGGACCGCCGTGCCGTCCTTGTATAGCGCGAGAATGCTGCCGTCGTGCGCCAGCGTGTCGTAGCCGTGGAAGGTGGTTGCCGCGCCGGCGTATTCCAGTCCGGCGCCGAGCTTGAACCTGCCGGCTGCGCGCGCCTGATTTTTTTGCCGTTGCATGGCGGCGTCGAAGGCGGCCGTGTTCACACTGACGTTCGCCTCGCGGCAGATGGCGGCGGTGAGATCGAGCGGAAAGCCGTAGGTGTCGTGCAGCTTGAACGCCAGTTCGCCGTCGAACAGGCTGCCGGCGGGCAGCGTTTTCAGTGTGGCTTCGAGGATGCCCATGCCGTGTTCGATGGTCTCGAAGAAGCGTTCTTCTTCCTGCCGCAGAATATCGATGACCCGATTTTGGGCCTTGGCCAGTTCGGGATAGGCCTCGCCCATCACCGCCACGAGGTCGGGCACGATGCGGTTGAAGAAGGCCGTACGCGCGCCGAGCTTGTAGCCGTGGCGAATCGCGCGGCGGATGATGCGGCGCAGCACGTAGCCGCGCCCCTCGTTGCCGGGGATGACGCCGTCGACGATCAGAAAGGAACAGGCGCGGATGTGGTCGGCGATGACCTTGAGCGAGTTGATGGATAAATCATGTGTCTGCGTTTCGCGTGCAGCCGCTTGAATCAAAGCCTGGAACAGGTCGATGTCGTAGTTGGAATGCGCATGCTGCATCACCGCCGAAATGCGCTCCAGCCCCATGCCGGTGTCCACCGATGGCTTGGGCAGCGGATGCATCGTGCCGGACGCATCGCGGTTGAACTGCATGAATACGTTGTTCCAGATTTCGATGTAGCGGTCGCCGTCTTCGTCGGGCGAACCAGGCGGGCCGCCGTAAATACCTTCGCCGTGGTCGTAGAAGATCTCGGTGCAGGGGCCGCAGGGGCCGGTATCGCCCATCATCCAGAAATTGTCGGAGGCGTAGCGCGCGCCCTTATTGTCGCCGATGCGCACGATGCGGTCTTTGGGCACGCCGATGTCGTTGTGCCAGATGTCGTAGGCTTCGTCGTCCTCGGCATAGA
>JADMKH010000176.1 GCA_018780025.1 Thiobacillus sp. | reverse complement strand
TGCGCCGCACCATGTACCACGACAGCCTGACCGGCCTGCTCAACCACTCCAGCGGCAAGAACACGCTGGACATGGTGCTGTCCAGCGTGGCGCACGAAGGCGGCTTCCTGTCGGTGGTGATGATGGACATCGACCACTTCAAGCAGGTCAACGACAACTATGGCCATCCGGTTGGCGACCAGGTCATCCGCAGCCTGTCGTGGCTGCTCAAGCAGCGTCTGCGCAAGCAGGACATCATCTGCCGTTACGGCGGCGAAGAATTCCTGATTGCTTTACCGCACACCGATGCGGAACAGGCTTTCACCCTGATGGATCGTATCCGGCAGGATTTCGAGCATATTCGCCACCCGTATCGCGATAGCTATTTCATGTCCACTGCCAGCGGAGGCATTTCCACCTATCCGCTTCATGCAAGCGGCGATGCCTTGATCAATGCTGCAGACGAGGCCCTCTACAAGGCGAAGCGGGGTGGCCGGAATCGCATACATAGCGGTTATGATTAACTCAGGATCAGTTTCAGACCAATCAGAATAGTCACGCCTTCAAACGCCCGCTTGATCCACGTGTTGCCCTTACGAATCGCCAGGTGGCTGCCCAGATAACCGCCGATGATTGCGCCGGTGAGTAGCGCGGGCATCCATCCCCAGGCCACGGTGCCGATCAATCCCAGCACCAGCGCGCCGGTGCCATTCCAAACCAGCCCGCACAAAATCAGCGTATACGCCACAGCTCGGGTGTAATCCAGCCCGAAATAGCGGATCAGCCAGATCGTGAGAAAAAGTCCGGTGCCACTGGTGATCGAACCATTGAGGACGCCAACGACAAACAAGCCGGCCATACCCACGAGCAGCCCCCTGCCGTGCTGGTTTCTCGGCGCATATTCCATGCCGAGGCGAGGCTTGAACGCTGAATACAGACCGATCCCCAGCGTCAAAAAACCCAGCGCCAGCGTGGCGGCGCGCTCGGGAACCTGCAGGATGGTGACGGCACCCAGCACCACACCAGGAAGACCCGCGCCCAGGATAATCAGTGAAAAACGGCGTTCGAGATGGGATTCTTTCAAATGCCGCAGAGTGGCGCCGACGCCGAGCGCCACGCTGGCAACCTTGTGCGTAGCCAGCGCCACGCCAAAAGGCAGGCCGAGAAAAATCAGCATGGGAAACTGAATCAGCCCGGCTCCGCCACCTGACAGGGCCGAGAAAAAATTGGCCGCGAACGACGCAACCAACAGAACCAGCTGATCGAGTACGTTAGCTATTTTGTGATGCCGATTTCGGCCGGAAACTTGGCATAGACCAATTTCAAACCTGCGTCTGAAATGACTTTCAATAACCTGTCTGCTATTGAAGCTTCGACCAAAAACTCGACCACCACGGGGAGTTCACCCGCCAGCTCAAAAAATCCGATGTCGTGTCGGCCATGGCGGCCAAACCCGGCCAATGCGCGGAAAGCCGAACCGCCGCTGATGCCAAGTGCCTGCGCTTGATCGAGCAGCCATTCATAGGTCAATTTGCCATGATGACGGTTCGCTTCGGATACGAATACCTGCAGGCAAACAGCATTCATTTGAAGAGCCTTATCGAATAAAAACCCAGGCCCGTGGCGAGGAACGAACCCGCCATATGGGCAAGCGCAATCAGACCGCCCGTCACCCACAAGCCGCGCATCATGGCCGTCACCACTTCAGCAGAAAAGGTGGAAAAGGTGGTGAGACCGCCCAGCAGGCCGGTGATCATAAACAGGCGCGCTTCCGGCGGCATGCCCGGATGTTCGGAGAACCAGGCGATAACAAGTCCCACAAGATAGCCACCGGTCAGGTTGGCCGCCAACGTGCCCAACGGCATGGCGGGGAACATCGGGTTAAGCCACAGTCCCAACCCCCAGCGCAGCCATGCGCCGATAGCGGCGCCAAAACCAATGGCGAGAAAGGCCGTCACGACAAATTTGATTGGGCTTTGATCATGCGCGCATTCTAGCCGACAGCTTCAGGACCTGACGCTTAAAGCGCGTCTTTGACAATCCCGGTCAGCAGTTTTTCAACATCGGCCAACGCTTTTTTAAGCGCAGGGTTTTTCGACGTGGGCGGTTTCCGGAAAGCCACGTAAATATGCGCATCGTTGGGGATCTTGTATACCGCGATGCTATACGGGCACAGCACAATGGCATGCGGATCGGCTTCCATCATGATGCGTGAAACCGTTGCGCTGCAAAACTCCATCTGCTCCCCAAACTCGTAAACCTGTTTGCTGGTACCCAGATCCTTGCCGGTGCGCGCCAGCATTTCGGCGATATGGTTGCTGTGGGTAATCAACAGCCCCTTGCCCTCGATTGCCATGGCGACCGAGTCACGCACATCCTGAAAAGCCCCTTGGGTCTTGAACAGCACGGTGTAATTTTCGGCAGCCGTCGCGAAAAGCGGTAAGCAGAGCATCGCACACGCAGCGAGGAGGCGTTTCATGGCAGTTTCCTTTGATTGCAATGGTTTATTTTCCGCCCTTTGCGGCAAGTCGGCAATGGGCGTTTGATACACTCGCCACATGGTGAAAACAGTAAAAACGGCACAACTAAAAGCGGATGGACGTTTCTGGCTTACGCTGGATGGCAAGAACTTTCTGGGTCGCGGCCGCGTCGAGTTGCTGCAACGCATTCGCGAAACCGGCTCCATCTCCAAAGCCGCCAAAGCCATGAAGATGAGCTATAAGGCGGCATGGGATGCGGTCAATGCAATGAACACTGCCTGGCAGTCCCCCCTGGTTGAAAGCGGCCCCGCTGGCAGCCACTTGACCGAAAACGCCGAGCGCTTGATCACCGCATACCAACATGCCGAGGCGCAACACGCCGTATTCATGGCGGATCTGGCCAGGTCGCTTCCGCCCAACGCAGCCTAAGCCCATCAGCGCATCAAGGCCGGGCTTTATAAAACGTCAGCGGCAGCGTCGTGTCCTTCATCACTGCCGGTTTCATTTTACCGACCACGTGCATTTCGCACGGTTTGCAGTCAAAGCGCAACGTGAGTTTTTCGCTGCCATTGATCAGCGTCAGCGGTGCGGCGCGCACGGTGCCCTGCACGCCGGTGACGCCCTTGGCCTGCTTGGGACACAGGCTCAATGAATAGCGCACGCAGTGCTTGGTGATCATCAGCGAGACTTCGCCCGTCTCTTCGTGGCTTTCATACGCAGCCGCAATCACCTGCACGCCGTGTTTGGCGTAAAAATCGCGCGCCTTGTGGTTAAAGACATTGGCCAGATAGCTCAGCGTGTCCTCTGGATAGGTCGCGGGTGGACTGATCGCCTGCGCACGCAGCGGGCGCTTGTACCCCTCCACGCGTGCAGTTTCCAGTGCAATAACGGCGTCACGCCGCAAGGCATTGATAAAGGATGCCGGCACAAACCAGGGCTGCGTCCATTCCAGCGCGATGCCCATCGAAGCAAACGGCGTGGTGCCCAGTTTACCGAGATGTTCGCGCAGGCTGGACTCGGCCTGGGCAGCGTCCTTGGCCGGCTCCTTGGCGTGCGCTGCTGCCACCGTGACGGAATGCCCCTCCTCGTCGGCCAGCGTCAGCGAAAATCCTGCGGCGGTTTCATCCATCCGCATCCACACCCCGATGCGGCGTTCGCTCGATTGCTTGTCCAGCATGCGCACCCAGTTCATGTCGCGATTGCGGTTCACTGCGGTCCCTGCACGCAAGTCCTTGAAGCTCGCGATCGGTTCGCGCGGAAACACGCGCCAGACGCCCTCGCCCGTTTTCTCGGTACGGTTGATGGCCAATCCCGCCAGCTCTTTTTGCAGTGTGTAGTAACACAGGCCATCGCCGTTGTTCAGCACAATGTCGGGGGTATCAGTGTGCAGCTCGACCCATTTATCGCCAACCTTGCTGACATAGCCCACTGCCAAGCCAGGGTTCTTCGGCGTATCGAACGCGCCGATGTCATCCTTGCGGCCACCGACAAAATAATCGGTGAATTCGCGGTTGAAGTTCTGGTTGGGGGCGGGCGTGAAAGCAAAGGTGGTGCGGCCTGCGGACGCACGCGCGAATTCCGGGCGACGTTCGATGATTTCATCCAGCAGCGTGCGGTAATGGGCGGTGATGTTCTTCACGTAGCCCATGTCCTTGTAGCG
>JADMKH010000139.1 GCA_018780025.1 Thiobacillus sp. | reverse complement strand
CGGCGGGGCAGCCGGCTTCGGACAGCAGGCCGACGTCGTGCCCGGCCTTGAGCGGCGCCAGCAGCGGCGGGATGGCGGCTGCCGTTGTATGTTCGTTGAGTTCTTCAATCTGCAACGCCTGAATCGGCTGCGGGTGGCCCATAGCTTTAAGGTGCGCGCGCGTAGTTTTGGCGCGTTCGACTACAAAGTATTCGAGCCGACGGGCGACAGCGAGGGTGTCCGGTGGCAGGCAGGTGTCCGGGCTGACGGGTCCCAGCGGGACGGGGATCAGGTAAAGCGTGCCGCTGGCCATCAGGATGCTTTCGGCGCTGTCAGCACGTCCACGCCTTCGTTTAGTAGCATCTCGGTCAGCGCCATCAGTGGCAGTCCGATCAAGGCAGTGGGGTCGGGGCTGTCCATGCGCGTCATCAGCGCAATGCCGAGCGACTCGCTCTTGGCGGAACCCGCGCAGTCGTAGGGCTGCTCTTTTTCAAGGTAAGCGGTGATCTGTGCGTCGGTGAGGGGGCGGATGTGCACGACGGTGGGGACGTCGCGGGTTTGGGTGCTGGCAGTGCGGCTATTGAGCAATGTCAGGGCGGTGTGAAACACCATCGCACGGCCCTGCATTTTCTTCAGTTGGGCAAAAGCGTTGTCGAAATTGCCGGGTTTGCCGAGTTGTTCGTTGTTCAGCATCAATACCTGATCGGAGCCGATGATGAGGGCGTCGGGATAAGTCGTCATGGCGGCTTGCGCCTTCAGCACCGACAGACGCAGGGCAGTGGCCGAGGGGGATTCACCGGGCAGCGGGGTTTCGTCGACGTCGGGCGAGAGAATTTCAAACGGCAGATGCAGACGCGACAGCAACTCGCGCCGATAGCGCGAGGTGGAAGCAAGAACCAGGGTCATTCGGGCTGTATCTCGACCAGCGCCATGTCGGGGGTGACAGCATCGCCTTTCTTGGCGTAGATACTGATAACGACGCCGGCGATGGGCGCCTGGACTTCGTTTTCCATTTTCATCGCCTCGATCACCAGCACGCCGTCGCCCGCCTTCACGTTCTGGCCGATGCTGACCAGCACATCGACGACCGTGCCGGGCATGGCGGCGGTGACGTGGCCGGGATGGCTGGCGCGCGGGTTTTGTCCGTTTGCAAGGGTAATAGCGCTGGTTTTGCGCGGGGCGTTGTCGTCACCCGAGACCGCAACCTCATTCAGCGATTCGACCAGCACTTCTTCAGTGATGCCATCAACCGACACGAAATAGGGACGCTGGGAGGCGTCGCTACGGCCGCTGCCCGACAGCTTGATGTGATACGTCTCGCCATGCAGCGTAATCTTGAACTCATCCGCAGCGTAGCGCGGTGCGTTGGCTTGCCCGGCGCTTTCCGGCGGGAGCAGTTGCTCGGGCTTGAGGCTGCCGGCCGCGCGCTCCTGCAGCCAGGTTTTGCCGATTTCGGGGAACATGGCGTAAGTCAGCACATCTTCGTCGGATTTGGCCAGGTTTTCGATTTCACCGCGCAGTTTGTCAAGTTCATCACCCAGCAGGTCGGCCGGACGGCAGGTCGTGACTTCAAGATCACCGATGGCCATCTTCCGGACCTCTTCGTTGACATGGCCCGGTGGCTGCCCGTAGCGGCCCTGCAGGTAGAGCTTCACTTCGTTGGTGACCGATTTGTAGCGCGCGCCGGTCATTACATTCAATGCGGCCTGGGTGCCGACGATCTGCGAAGTGGGGGTGACCAGCGGCGGGAAGCCGAGGTCTTCGCGCACCCGCGGAATCTCCTCGAGCACAGCGTCCATCCTGTCGATCGCGCCTTGCTCTTTCAGCTGGTTGGCAAGGTTGGAAATCATCCCGCCCGGCACCTGGTTGATCAGCACGCGGGTATCGGTGCCGGTGAAGGCGGATTCGAACTGCCAGTATTTCTTGCGCACTTCCTTGAAGTAAGCCGAGACTTCCTCGATTTGCGGCAGCGACAGCCCGGTGTCGTATTCGGTTCCGGCCAGCGCGGCCACCAGGCTCTGCGTGGTGGGGTGGCTGGCGCCTTCGGCAAATGCGCCGACGCAGGTGTCGATGATGGAGGCTCCGGCTTCAACGGCCTTCAGGTGCGTCATGTGCGCGAGGCCTGAGGTGGCATGGCTGTGGGTGTGGATCGGCAGATTCGTGGCTTTGCGGATTGCGTGCACCAGCTCGAACGCAGTGTAGGGCGTGAGCAGCCCCGCCATGTCCTTGATCGCGATGGTGTCGCAGCCCATCTCGGCCAGGCCTTTCGCAAGCTCGACAAAGTGCGGGATGTTGTGCACCGGGCTGGTGGTGTAGCAGACCGTGCCTTCGGCATGCTTGCCGGCAGCCTTGACGGCCTCGACCGAGACCCGGAGGTTACGCAGGTCGTTCATCGCGTCGAAAATGCGGAACACGTCGACGCCGTTGTCGGCCGATTTCTGCACGAAGGCGCGCACCACGTCGTCGGAGTAATTGCGATAGCCGAGCAGGTTCTGCCCGCGCAGCAGCATCTGGATGCGCGTGTTGGGCAGCGCTTTTCTCAATTGCCGCAGGCGTTCCCACGGATCTTCGCGCAGGAAGCGCACGCAGGCGTCGAAGGTGGCGCCGCCCCAGGCTTCCAGCGACCAGAAGCCGATCTGGTCGAGCGTGCCGCAGATCGGCAGCATGTCGGCGGTTTGCATGCGCGTGGCGATGAGCGACTGGTGGCCGTCGCGCAGGACGAGTTCGGTGATGTGTACTTTGGCCATGTTTACAACCCTTGGTGAGCAGCGATGGCGGCGGCGATGGCAGCGGCAATCACTTCCGGCGGTTTCTTTTCGGTGTACTGGGTGAGTTCAGGATGTTCATCCACAAAGCTGGTATTGAAGCGGCCACTGCGGAACTCGGGATTCTTGAGAATTTCCTGATAATAAGGGATCGTCGTTTTTACGCCATACACCAGCATGTCGGCGAGCGCCCGACTGCCTCGCGCGATGGCCGACTCCCAGGTCAGACTCCACACCGTGAGCTTGGCACACATGGAGTCGAAGTAGGGCGGAATCACATAATCAGTGTAAATCGCCGCGTCCACGCGCACACCGGGGCCGCCCGGCGAATAATAGCGTGTGATGCGGCCCAGGCTGGGAAGAAACTCGTTTTTGGGATCTTCGGCGTTGACGCGGAATTCGATGGCAAAGCCGCGGTGCTTGATTTCCTCCTGCCTGTATTGCAGCGGGAGTCCCGAAGCGATACGGATCTGCTCCTGCACGATGTCGACGCCGGTGATGGTTTCGGTGATGGGATGCTCGACCTGCAGGCGGGTGTTCATCTCCATGAAGTAGAACTGATTGTCGCTGTCGAGCAGGAATTCCACCGTGCCGGCATTGACATAACCCACGGCCTTGGCGGCGCGCACCGCCAGTTTGCCGATGTACTGCCGTTGCGCCTCGGTGAGCTGGGGCGAAGGGGCGATTTCAATCAGTTTCTGGTTGCGCCGCTGGATCGAACAGTCGCGCTCGAACAGGTGAATGATATTGCCCTGCGTGTCGCCCAGAATCTGCACTTCAATGTGCTTGGGGCGCACCACGCATTTCTCGACGAATACCTCGGGTTTGCCAAAGGCTTTGCTCGCCTCTGATACGACACGGTCGTAATTTTTCAGCAGCTCTGCTTCGCTGTCGCAGCGGCGGATGCCGCGTCCGCCGCCGCCGTTGGTGGCCTTGAGCATCACCGGATAGCCGATCTTGTTGGCCAGCGTGCGCGCTTCCTCGACGTTTTCCAGGTTGTGGTCGGACCCCGGCACCACCGGAATACCGGCGGCGATCATGGCATTCCTGGCCTGGATCTTGTCGCCCATGCGGCGGATCACCTCGGGCGAGGGGCCGATGAAGCGGATGCCGCGGCGCGCGCAGATGGTCGCCAGATCGGGATTTTCGGAGAGGAAGCCGTAGCCGGGATGCAACGCGTCGCAGCCCGAAGCGGCCGCCAGATTGACCAGCGTGTGTGCGTTCAGATAGCCCAGAATCGGATCCTTGCCGATGTGATAGGCCTCGTCGGCTTTCTTGACGTGGAGCGCATGGCGGTCAGCGTCGGTATAGATGGCCACCGACTTGATGCCGAGCTCGGCACAGGCGCGCACGATGCGGACGGCGATCTCGCCCCGGTTGGCGACCAGTAT
>JADMKH010000003.1 GCA_018780025.1 Thiobacillus sp. | reverse complement strand
AGTAGGTCGGGAACACTTTCCCGACGCAACGGACTGAGTGTCGGCAAAGTGTTGCCGACCTACGGCTGGTATTGCCAACAGCTAACGGTGAAAGAGCTATAAGGAAACCTGGGTGTCGATGAGCGCCGATGTGAAGGGTGACGTCTACGAGGGCCTGCTGGAGGAGAACGATGTTTGATATCTGGCAATCAGGTCTTGTCCCATAAGCGCTATGCCTGACCCCTACGCCAGAATCTTCCTGCTAAGCCATATGCGGGCCTTTACCAGCCTGGCCGGGCATATTCTCGGCTCGCATCCGCAAATCAATGGCTACTACGAGATGCATCTCGGTTATGAAGATGCATCGGCGCTGGACCAGCAGCTGGATGTGTACCGGGCAAGCGATGCGCTCAAGCCAAACAGCCGCTATCTATTCGACAAGCTGTTGCACAACGACTATGTATTGCAGCCCGAGCGGCTGGGGTTGGCCGAACCCAGAATCCTGATTGCGCTGGCAGAACCGGAGCACACGATCAAAAGCATCGTGCATTTGTTTCGTCAGAAGCCGGCCCCGGACCTGTACGCCTCGCCGGTTGAAGCGGCGAAGTATTACGTTGAGCGGGTGCAGGCGCTGGTCGAATTTAGCCTGGCTTCCCCACAGCGTTATTTCTATTTTGATGCGGAGCTGTGGCAACGCGCGCCAGTGCAGCTGTTGTCTCGGCTCACGAAGTGGCTCGATCTGGATTCACCCTTAAGCGAACGGTATGAGGTGTTCAACCAAACGGGAAAGGCACGTAGGGGCGATAGCTCAGCGCGCGTTCGGAGCAAAAGCATCGCAAAAACCCGGACCGATTACTCGCATGTCGTGATTCCGGAGGCGGTGTTGCGGGTGGCGCGGGAAGCGTATCTTGATTGTCGCGCGCGTTTGATTGCGGGTGCGGCGGATTCGATGACGCTTTAGAGGGGGCTGGCAGCTGATGGCGCAGACGAATAGCCTGCGCAGCTATACGTTTTCCGACTCGATCCGGTTACGGCCGTTCTGTTTGGCCTGATACAACAATTTATCGACCGCCTCGATCAGGTAGCGAGGCGCGAGCTTGGGCGACGGCTTGATTGTCCTTACGCCCATGCTCACGGTGATGTGTTTGCCCGTCTGGGAGACCGCATGCGGGATGCGCAGCTTTTCGACCAGGCGATGGCAACGCTCGGCGACTTGCAACGCGGCTTTTTCATCCGTTTCCGGTAGCACCAGCATAAATTCCTCGCCGCCAAAACGTGCCGCGATGTCGCGCGGGCGGGTGGCCGCCAGTGCAAGCGTATGGGCGATGACCTTCAAGGTTTCGTCGCCCTGGGCATGGCCGTAGTGGTCGTTGTATTGCTTGAAAAAATCCACATCGATCATGATCAGAGACAAAGGCTGCCCACTCCGGCTCGCGCTCGTCCATTCGAGATCCAGGGTGGCATCGAATTTGCGACGGTTGGCGATGCCTGTCAGGCTGTCCATGAACGACAGCGCCTCCAGTTCCTTTTGCAGGGAGATGAGTTTTTCTTCGGCCCGCTTGCGTTCGCTGATATCGAACATGAAGCCGATCAGCGAATCCACTTCGCCTTGTTCGTTGCGCACCACGTGCACCACGTCGCGAATCCAGACATAGCCATTGTCTTGGGTCAGAGCGCGGTAATCGGCTTCGTGGTCCACGCCGGCCTTCGACTGCGATATGCAGAAATTCACCACGGCTTCCCGGTCGTCCGGATGCATGCGCGTTGCCCAGTCTTCTGCCGTGAGCCAGCTGTCCTGGCTCCATCCCAGCAAGGATTCGATCTGTGGGCCAATGTAGGCAAATTTCATCGTGGCCCAGTCGATTTTCCAGGGGATGGCCCTGGTTGACTCCAGTAGGGTTCGGTATACGGCATTGTCACTGTCGAGCGCTTCTTTTTCTTCAGGCATATGGTGTAGCAAACCGATCAAATGAGTGTTTTAACAATGCTGACACGCAGTGAAATCTTTGCCTTCCTGAAGGCAATCTCGGTGCATCGTAGCATAGGGGACGTGAGTGGGTTTCGCGTAGCCGGCCCCCGGCTTATCGAGCTGCGGAGCGTCTCTGGCAGCGAGCGTCTGGGTGGTGTATGACAGCGGCGAAAAAGAGTCGAGTGGCGGCGCGCTTAAAACAGGCTGTCCCAGGCATCGCGCTCGGCGCGGTAGTTCATCAAGGCCTCGACGATCTGCTGTTTGCGCTGCGCGCGGTGCGCGGCGGACTGGATCTGGCTCCAGGCGGCGGCGTGCTCGCCAAAATTGCGGTCGATGTTATCGATGAAGGCGCGCACCTGGCGCAGGGCGTGGGCCAGTACCGGATCGTTCAGCCACCAATGACCGGCGTTGAATACCAGCTCGTTCAGTTGCTGATTTTTTTCAACAATCGCGTCGTGCTTTTGCTGGTACAGCGCCAGCAGTTCGGTTTCTTTCTGGTTGATCACGGCTTCGATCGCATCGCGGGCGAAGGGCTGCTTCACGTCTGCCTGTTTCACCAGCGCTTCGGTTGAAAACAGCATCAGGTCGCCAAAGAACTGGCGCTCGAACTCGTTGGATAAATCGACGCTGGCCTGGCCCACTTCGACGCCGGGACGGAAGTCGTCGGCAAGGTCCGCCCCGGTGGTGCGGCGATGCAGGTTGGGCATGTTGAACGAGGCGAAGCGCTCGCCGATTTCGGCGGCAATCAGCCGCCCGGCGGTGGGGCCGGACATGCGCAGCCGCAGATGGCCAAAGGGGATGATGGTTTTGAGCCCCGCATGGTTAACGATGAAGTTGCCGGGATAAATCGTCCGCGCGGGGCTGAGCTGGGCAAAGCCGCTGCCGTAATCAAACCAGGTCTTGCGCGTGAGGTGTTCGCCAAAGAAGAAGGCGTTGAGCCGCTGTGCAAAATCCGTGAGGCAGGCGCTGTGGTCGTGCGCGCCTTGCAGGCGGCAGGAGTAGTCAAAAGTCGTCGGCTTGTTCTCAAAGCCAAACAGTTTGGCCATGTCGTGATAGGCGGCGTCCCCTGGCTTGGGGTGTGGCACGCCATGGAACTGGCAGGCCTGGTCGCTGCCCAGTGTGGCCAGGCGGCTAAAGAAGGCGCTCACGTCATCCAGAAAATTGGCAGCCATCACTGCCGGCGAGACGGGCGGGTCGCCCACCATCTTGCCGGTCAGCATCTGGGTGCGGGTGGTGCGGAAAATTTTGTCGATGGTGTGGAAGTAGTTCAGCGCGACCACGGCCTCTTCGCCGCCTGCTGTCTGCCGGTTCACGCACAGCGACTGGTCGCTGTCGATCAGGTAGTACAGCGTGTTGTCCGGATTTTCGGTTAGTTGCAAACACTTCAGGTAGCTGAGGTTGCGGTTGGCGGCCTGGCCTTTGAGATGGAAGCGGTCCCTGGGCTGGGTGGTGAGCAGATTGCCCAGTTGCGCGCGCTGTTGTGGGGGGAGGGCGTGCAGCAGTTCGTATTGTTCGGCCAGCCCGAAGTGGATGACCTGAAGGCCTTTTTGCCGGTATTCCGCCACCAGGTCCTGATGACGACGGATGTTGGCTTCGTCGCGGCTGTCTTCGGCGACGATGATCTTGATCTTCTCCCACACGCCGGACGCATGGCCGCCGTAGTCGAACTGCGTGCACACCTGGTAAATGCTTTCGAGGCAGGCCCGCAGGTGGGGCGGGCGATCCGCCACCGGGATGCTCAGGATGAAGTTGTGGCGCGTGTCGCAGGAATGATTGCTTTGGGCACGCTGCCGGATCAGGGTCTCCTGTTCGCGAAACAGGGCCTGGTAGCTGGCCAGCAGCGGATGAAACGCTGCCTCGCCTGACCACATGGCTTGTTCCAGCAAGGGGTAGCACGGTTCGTAGCGGTCGATCAACGCATCGGCGTCAACAGGGGAGGGCAGGTCTTGCAGTTGCGCACCCAGGTCGGCCAGGCTGGGAATGGCGGATTGGTAGCGTGCGATGCAATCCTGCAGGCTTGAGTAGTCTGGGTAATCCAGATCGTTGCAGCGGGTTTGATTGGCCGGCAGATTCATTGGTACGGCGGCTGTGCGAGCCCATGTTGTAGCTTGGAAGAGGCCTAATAGTACCTGCCCATGCGTCAAATCTGCATGGAGCCGGCCTGCCGTGCGGCTTCATCTCAATACAAGTCTGGACTATTGATCCGGCACGCATTAAACGGGATTGCATGTGTAGGTCGGCAATACTT
>JADMKH010000033.1 GCA_018780025.1 Thiobacillus sp. | reverse complement strand
AAGGAATTCATCGCAGAAAACGGTCGCATCATCCCGGCGCGCATCACCGGCACCAAGGCGCATTACCAGCGCCAGTTGAGCACCGCGATCAAGCGTGCGCGCTTCCTGGCGCTGATGCCTTACACCGACCTGCATTAAGGAGACGACCATGCAAATCATTCTGATGGACAAAGTCGTTAACCTGGGCAGCCTGGGTGACGTGGTTAAAGTGAAAGACGGCTACGCCCGCAACTTTCTGATTCCCACCGGCCGTGCGCGTCGTGCTACGCAAGCCAACATGGAAGCGTTTGCTGCGCAAAAGGCTGAGCTGGAGCGCGTGGCTGCTGACAAGCTGGCCGAAGCGCAGGCGCGTGCCGCCAAGCTGGAAGGCTTCAGCGTGACCGTAAGCCAGAAAGCCGGCGTCGACGGCCGTTTGTTCGGCTCGATCTCCAATGCGGATATTGCCGATGCACTGGTTGCGCAAGGTCATGCAGTGAGCAAAATTGAAGTCCGCATGCCGGAAGGCCCGCTCAAGGCCATTGGCGAATACCCCGTGGTACTGGGTTTGCACCATGATGTGGTGGCGAACATCACCGTTGTGGTGGTCGGCGAACAGTAAGTTCGTTGCGTCCCCAAAAAAGGGAGCTCAGGCTCCCTTTTTTGTTTTTCACGGTCGGATATACCCGGCTGTTCACGCCTTATCCACAGCCTTATCCCTTGGTGGGGGTGGGGCGGAAGACTAGAATCCTGCCATGGCTGCTATCCATTCGTTGACGACACATTCCGATTCCCAGCTGGCGCAAATGCGCCTGCCGCCCCATTCGCTGGAAGCCGAACAGGCGGTGTTGGGCGGCCTGTTGCTGGACAACAGCGCATGGGACCGCATCGGCGATGTGGTCTCGGAAAGCGACTTTTACCGGCTGGATCATCGCCAGATTCTGCGCGCGATCGTGCGGCAGATTGCTGAAAACCGGCCGGCCGATGCGGTGACGGTGACCGAGGCGCTGCAATCGATGGGCCAGCTCGAAAGCGTGGGCGGCTTGGCCTATATCGTGGCGCTGGCGAGCAATACGCCGTCGGCGGCCAACATCCGCCGCTATGCCGAAATCGTGCGCGAACGTTCGGTGATGCGCCGGCTGGCCGAAGTCGCAACGGGTATTGCCGACACCGCTTACGCGCCGGCCGGGCGCAGCGCTTCGCAATTGCTCGACGAGGCGGAAGCCAAGGTATTCGAGATCGCCGAATCCGGCAGTCGGGGGCAGGCGGGCTTCACTGAAATCAAGCCGTTGCTGAAAGAAGTGGTCGAGCGCATCGACGAGTTGTATCACCGCGACAACGATTCCGGCATCACCGGCGTCCCTACCGGTTTTCACGACCTCGACCAGAAAACCTCGGGTTTTCAGCCGGGCGATCTCATCATTGTCGCCGGGCGGCCGTCGATGGGTAAAACCGCGTTTTCGCTCAACATCGCCGAAAACGTCGCGCTCGACACTGGCCTGCCGGTGGCGGTGTTCTCGATGGAAATGGGCGGCACCCAACTGGTGATGCGGATGATCGGTTCGGTCGGCAAGCTCGACCAGCATCGCCTGCGCACCGGCAAGCTGGGCGAGGACGACTGGCAGCGTCTGACTTACGCGCTCGGCAAGCTCAACGAAGCGCCCGTTTTCATCGACGAATCGCCCGGGCTGAATGTGCTGGAGTTGCGTGCGCGTGCGCGCCGGCTGATGCGCCAGTGCGGCAAGCTCGGCCTCATCGTGATCGACTACCTGCAACTGATGTCGGGCAGCGGATCGGGCGAAAACCGCGCCACCGAAATTTCGGAAATCTCGCGTGCCTTGAAGGGCCTGGCCAAGGAGCTGCATGTGCCGGTGGTTGCGCTGTCGCAGTTGAACCGCGGTCTGGAGCAGCGACCCAACAAGCGTCCGGTGATGTCCGACCTGCGCGAATCGGGCGCCATCGAACAGGATGCCGACGTCATCCTGTTCATTTACCGCGACGAGGTCTACAACCCCGACACCCAGGACAAGGGCACGGCTGAAATCATCATCAGCAAGCAGCGTAACGGCCCGATCGGCACCGTGCGGCTGGCCTTCATCGGCGAATACACACGGTTTGAATCGCTGGCGCAGGCTGGGTCTTATTAAGCATGCGCCCCATCCAGGCACGGATTTCCATCGGGGCTATGGCGCACAACCTGCGGGTGGCGCGCAGCCACTCAGGCGCAGCCCAGGTGTTCGCGGTGGTCAAGGCCAATGCCTATGGTCATGGCCTGTCACGCGCGCGTCGCGCTTTTGCGGCGGCAGAGGGGTTTGCTGTTCTGACACTGGAGGAAGCGGCCAACCTGCGGCTGATGGGGGTAGAACAACCTATCCTGCTGCTTGAAGGCATGTTTGGTCCGGACGAAATTGCCACCTGCGCCGAGCTGGATTTGTGTCCGGTTCTGCACCATGCGGCACAGCTCGACTGGCTGCAGCAACAGCCACCCGCCCGACCGCTCCAGGTATTTCTCAAATTCGACAGCGGCATGCATCGGCTGGGTTTTCCGCTTGCCGACCATGCGGCCATCGTTTCCCGCGTGCGCAGCCTGCCCGGGGTGGCGGGCATTACGCTGATGACGCACTTTGCGCAGGCGGATGAAACCGCGGGGGTGAGTTGGCAGTTACACCCTTTTCTGAACGAACTCGCCGGCCATGACTTGCCGTGGAGCAGCGCCAATTCGGCGGCCCTGCTGCGTTATCCGGAAACCCGGGGTATGTGGACGCGTCCGGGCATCATGCTGTACGGCGCATCGCCGTATGCGGATCAATCAGCCGCCGAACTGGGGTTGCGGCCGGCGATGACCCTGCAATCGGAAATCATTGGCGTGCAGACCCTGCAGCCCGGGGAAGGCGTGGGCTATGGCCTCTTGTTTCGTGCCGAGCAAACGATGCGCGTGGGCGTGGTCGCCTGTGGCTATGCCGATGGCTATCCGCGCCATGCGCTAACGGGAACGCCGGTTTCGGTTAATGGAAAAATGAGCCGTTTACTGGGCCGGGTGTCGATGGATATGTTGTGTGTGGATTTAAGCGTTTGCCCAGAAGCCGGGGTAGGGGCACCGGTGGTTCTGTGGGGCGAAGGACTGCCGGTTGACGCGGTAGCTGCTGCAGCCGGTACCAATAGTTATGAATTGCTGTGCGCCCTGGCAGCCCGCGTGCCTGTCATCGAAGTGGACTGAAGTTTAAAGCACCTGATCTGTTCGGCAAGTGTTTGATGATGCAGCAATTCATGGTCTGCTAAGACACTGTTCTTCCATGACTTCCGGTTTTTCTTGTTTAAACATCCGGGAGCAGAACCGGCCCGGATTACGGGTGGCGTTCAGCGTACAGGAACAGACCGATTATCTGTACGGAATTTAGATGCCTCCGGTTTGTTAAACAAAGCCGGGTGCGGCAAAACATTCCAGGTGTCGCTCTTCCGGCGTGAAATCGCCACATCGAAGGGCCTCAACAGCACTGTTCAACGCGGCGACAAAATCTGCCATGTCCGGGATGCCTTCGTAAACTTCCATCCACGTTTCCGGGTTTTCACAGCGGATCAAGCGTCGGGGCGGACGGCTGCAGAACGCAGCCATCGAAGCCAGCAGCGTATCGATTCGGGATGCCGCCAATCCAGCCTGGGTCAGATCAATACGGTAGTAAACGTAAGCGTGTTTCACTTATTCCGGCATGGCGTAAGGCAGCGGTTTCAAACTCAGCGCAGTGCCGTCAGCCGCTTTCAGGTGCAGGGTTTGCGTGTTCGCGCTTTCAACTTGAGAAACAACCAGCACGTCGAATCCTCCGGACGGTGCAGGGGCGGCATTGACCACCGTCCCGGTAGCTTGTCCCTCGAAGTCGGCGCTAAACAAGCTGTCGCCCGGCGCGGCTTCGGCATCCACATGCGCCAGAAACATCCGGCGTTTGAGTTTGCCGAGATACTGGCTGCGGGCAACGATTTCCTGACCCGGGTAGCAGCCCTTCTGGAAGTTCACGCCCCCGATGACTTCGAGGTTGACCATTTGCGGGATGAACTGCTCCTGTGTTGCGCTGACAATCATCGGGATGCCTGCATTGAGGCGCAACCAATCCCATACGGGCGTGCCGACCGGCGTCGCCGATGGATGCAGGGCCACCCAGACATCGGCCGCGTATTCGGGCGTAATGGACAGCACGAACTTGTCGTCGCCCACTCGTATCACCTGACCCCTTTCGACCGC
>JADMKH010000022.1 GCA_018780025.1 Thiobacillus sp. | reverse complement strand
TGTTCTTCGACCAGGCCACCCATTTTCAGCACGTTGGCGCGCACGGCTTCCAGCTCGGCGTCAAACTGCTTGTAGGTGTGTTCGGTTAGCATTTTTCGGTCTCTCCAATAATCCGTTTCAATTATATGCCGAGCACATGACGCTTGCATGAACGGCGATTTTCATTGTGTCCTGAAGGGCAGCGCGTAACGGGTTCCGTCAACGTCAAGATACATCGTCCAGTCATGCCGCCCACTGACGCACACGGGCAACGTGACCTTTGCGGAAAACACCGCGTTTCCCGAGGTGCGCAGGTCATAGCGGTTAAAGCCCATTTCCATGCCATTCATCTGGAATTCCGCACTGATCCGGTTTGCGCCTGGCGCGCTGAGGCTGAGATCAAATGCTTCCAGCGGCGTCGGCGGGGTTAAAAACCTCACCTTAACGGGTGTGCCGCGATGACTGAATGCGCAGCCTGCCAACGGGTCGATACATGCGATTGCTTGCGCTTCGGCTGGGCGTTTGAACCAGTAGCCAGTGGCGGCGATAGCCACCAGCACAACCATCGCCAGCAGCGGCACCGCTACCCGTTTCAATTCCACGCACCGCGTAATAATGCCACCCCATGCGCGCCATGCGATTGCGCCAGCGCCAAATCGGTATGCGCCAGCCCGCCCAGCCCATAGACCGGAATCGGGCTGGCTGCGGCGAGCGCGGCAAAGGCGCTCCAACCCAGCGCGGGCGCGCCCGGATGGGTGAGCGTGGGCAGCACCGGGGACAGCAGTGCGTAGTCCGCTTCCAGTTTTGCCGCGTGCGCCAATTCACTGGCGTCATGGCACGACACGCCGATCAGAAAGGAATCGGATCTGGCGTAATCCGGGCGTGCGCTCAAGCCGGCGGCGGCAGACGAATCGAGATGCACGCCGTCGGCATCCGCGGCGCGGGCCAATTCCAGACTGCCGTTGACCAGCACGCGCGCGCCATGCCGGCGGGCATGCTGCACGGTTGCACGCGCGAGCAGCAGGCGGGCGTCTTCCGGCAGGGTTTTGTCGCGCAATTGAATCAGCCGCAGGCCGTTATGCAGCGCCACGTCCAGCCGCGCCAGAAAGGTGTCGACGCCGAGCGACTCGGCATGCGAAATGCCCAGCACCGACGGCAGCGCCAAGGCTTTCAGGATCGGAAAATTGGCCGGCAGCAGCGGCGTCACCTCAACCGCGTCGGGCTGCTGCCAGGACAGAATTTGCCCTTCATGCGGGTGAGGTTCGCCCTGCCACTCGAACACGCGGAAAAAGTTCAGTCGCACCGTGGCGTGGGGATAGGTAAATATCCGGGTAATCCAGCGATGCGCGCGGCTGACGATAATCCCCAGTTCTTCGTGCAGCTCGCGGCTAAGTGCGATTTCCAGTGACTCATCCTGCTCCACTTTGCCGCCTGGAAATTCCCAGTAGCCTGCATAGGCCTTGCCCGGTGGGCGTTGCGCCAGCAATACCCGGCCATTGGGCTGGGTGAGCACCGCTGCCACGACTTCGGTGATGGGTACCGGGCTCACTGGCGGCCAACCCAGTCGCGTGCGAACTGCCATGCCACCCGGCCATTGCGGGCACCGCGGCCGAGCGACCACTGCAGCGCGGCGCGCTCGAAGCTGTCATCGGCGGGCGCGCCCAGTGCCGCGGCGCCGAGCTGAATAACCCAGTGCCGGGCGATGGCGAGATAGGTGTCCTGATCCATCACGTGAAACGACACCCACAGCCCGAAACGGTCGGACAGCGAGATTTTTTCTTCGGTCGCTTCGCCCGGATGAACTTCGCCGCCGAGGTGTCGGGTTTCCAGGTTTTCCGCCATGTATTCCGGCATCAGGTGGCGGCGGTTGCTGGTGGCGTAAATCAGCACGTTGTCTGCCGGCCCCGCCAGCGAGCCGTCGAGCGCGGCCTTGAGGCTGGCGTAGCCGGGTTCATTCTCGGCGAAGCTGAGGTCGTCGATGAAGACAATAAAGCGGTAATCCGCATCCGCCAGCAGGTCGAACAGATCGGGCAGGCTGGGCAGCCCGGCCTTGTCCACTTCGATCAGCCGCAATCCCTTTGATGCATATTTGGCGTGCACTGCCTTCACCAGCGAGGACTTGCCGCAGCCGCGCGCGCCGGTGAGCAGCACGTTGTTGGCCGGCTTGCCGGCGACGAACTGGCGCGTGTTGATATCCACGCGTTGCTTTTGTTTGTCGATCGCCAGCAGGTCTTTCATGGCGACGCGCTGGGGGTGCCGGATGGGTTTCAATCCGCCTGTCTGCGCCGACCAGCGGGCGGCGCGAGTGGTTTCCCAGTTCAGCGGTGTGGGACATGACGCGCTGTCGAGACGGTCGAGCAAGCGTTCGATGCGGGGCAATAGGGGTTTGAGATCCGGATCCATATACGAATTCTAGCGGACGACCACATGCTGTTGCATGGCAATGGGGGGTATGCGCCGATTTTCATCGGTGCCGGGTGCGGACCCGGGGCGAACGGCAGCCCTGGATCGCCTTTGCGAGCTTGTTTCACCCAGCAGCCCCCAAGTCGGACAAAGCTGCGTACCATTCATCGGCTTATGTGCCCCAGCACACAGACACGTTTCGGAAAGACGGTGATGATCCCTACTCGCCTCGGGGAAGATGTGCTTTTCTTCGATTGGGCGGGCGCAATCATCCGTTGCGGGCTCGGCAAGCACAGCCCGCCTCCGGATTGAAGTTCGCTTTTAACGGAAATCAACCATGTCCGAAACCGTAAACAATTCCACCCTTGCCAGCCACGCCGGCAAGGGTGAAGGCATTACCGAGCTCCGCCGCCAGGAGGCCTTGCTTAAAACCGGGGCCTTGCAGAATGCGATTCTCAATAGCGCCAACTTTTCGAGTATCGCCACCGACGAAAAGGGCGTGATTCAGATATTCAATGTTGGCGCCGAGCGCATGCTGGGCTACGCGGCTGCCGATGTTCTGAACAAGATCACGCCAGCCGACATTTCCGATCCGCAGGAAGTGATCGCGCGCGCGCAGGCGTTGAGCGTCGAACTCGGCACCCAGATCGAGCCGGGTTTCGAGGCCCTGGTGTTCAAAGCCTCACGCGGCATCGAGGACATCTACGAGCTGACCTACATCCGCAAGGATGGCAGCCGTTTTCCCGCGATCGTGTCGGTCACTGCGCTGCGCGACGATCAGGGCGCCATCATCGGCTATCTGCTGATTGGCACCGACAACACCGCGCGCAAGCAGGTCGAGGCCGAGCGGCAGCATTTGCTCGAAGTTCAGGAAGCGACCAACAAACAACTGCAGCAGACCAACCACACCTTGCAGGTCAGCGAGGAAAAGCTCGCCGTGACGCTCCATTCCATCGGCGATGCGGTGATCGCGACCGATGCTGAAGGACGTGTCACGCTGCTGAACCCCCTGGCTCAAAAGCTCACCGGCTGGACGCATGCGCAAGCCGCCGGCCTTCCGGTGGAAGCGGTTTTTCACATCATCAACCAGGAAACCCGCAAACCTTCAACGATCCCGGTCATGGAAACCCTGGCGCATGGCACGACGCAGGGCATGGCCAACCACACCATACTGATCGCGCGCGATGGCAGCGAGTGTGCCATCGCCGACAGTTGCGCACCGATTCGCGACCGCGATGCCCGGGTGATCGGCGCCGTGCTGGTGTTCCGCGATGTGACCGGGGAATATGCGGCGCAGCAGGCCTTGCGCGACCAGCAGTTCTACACGCGCTCGCTCATCGAATCCAACATCGACGCGCTGGTGATGACCGATCCGTCCGGCATCATCACCGACGTCAACCAGCAAATGGAGGCGCTCACCGGCTTCACGCGCGATGAGCTGATCGGCACGCCGTTCAGGAGTTATTTCACCGATCCAGAGTGGGCCGAGGCAGGGATCAAGCGGGTGTTGAGCGAAAAGAAGATAACCGATTACGAGCTCACCGCGAGCCACAAAATCGACGGAGAAACGGTGGTTTCCTACAACGCGGCCACTTTTTTCAATGCGGATGGCAAGCTACAGGGCGTGTTCGCTGCCGCGCGCGACGTTACCGAACGCAAACGCCTGGACCAGGTGCTGCAGGACAAGAACGCCGAACTGGAAAGCGCCCGCTTCGTAGCGGAAAAAGCCAGCCGCGCCAAGTCGGATTTCCTTTCCAGCATGAGCCATGAGCTGCGCACCCCGCTCAATGCCATCCTCGGCTTCGCCCAGTTGCTGGAGGCCGGTTCGCCGCCGCCAACGG
>JADMKH010000249.1 GCA_018780025.1 Thiobacillus sp. | reverse complement strand
GCGCAAATCTCCAGCCCATTGCGTCGGGAAAGTGTTCCTCGCAAGAAGGAGGCCGGGGTGGTAAAGCCGCTAAAGCGGCAACCACCACGCTCTCCCGCCCTACGGCTCTGATCGCCGCACCGCAATCAAGGAACGTATGCGGCTGCCCACCAACGCCGTAGGTCGGCAACATATGTCCCGCAGGGACGGTATCCAGCCGGACCTTGCCGACGTTGCGGTTGCTCAACATGTGAACGAATGAAAACGGGACGGCGCTTATTTGTTGTTTCGTACGCACCAGAGTTGGATACTTAACGAAAGGGCACCATCATGATATTCAAGCAAATCCTGGTCGCCGTCGCACTCGGCCTGACGATCGCCGCACCTGCCGCGCAAGCCGCCATCCAGATCTGGAACTTCAACGGCACCGTCGATTCCGGCGAACTGTTGGGCCAAACCTACAGCGGCAACTTCAGCTTCGATGACGCCGCGCTTACCGGCAGCGCCGACGAATGGCTGGGCGTCAGCAGCCTGACGCTGTCGTTCATGGGCAACGCCTACACCGAAGTCGATGCCGTCGCACCCGCCGAAATCGGCTACCTGGACGGCCGCTTCCTGGGCCTGTCCTATTCAGTCGATGCCGCCGCCACCCCGTTCTCGTTCATCGCCGGTACGCTCGATGCCAGCGATGCCTTCTTCGCCTATGACGGCATGACTGCTGGCGGCACGGGCGACGTCATCTACGCCCCCGTTCCCGAACCTCGCGACTGGATGCTGATGCTCTCCGGTCTGGGGCTTGTTGGATTCATGGCCGCGCGCCATCGCAAGATATAAGTTTCTCCAGAGCAGCACCAGCAGGGTATGTCTCCTGTAACTCCGTTAGCGGCTCCTTCTGGAGCCGCATTTTTTGGTGCGTAACCTGGGTCCGTGGTTGTCCCGCTTGGGAGATCAGGCATGCTCCGCAACCATTTTCAGCCGGGGTGTCCGCAAAGTCTTGCCGACCTACGGCTGACGCTTCCCAGATGCCGTAGGTCGGGAACACCTTCCCGACGCAACGGACGGTGGCCAGGCCGGAATGTCGGCAAAGTCTTGCCGACCTACGGCTGACGCTTTCCAGATGCTGTAGGTCGGGAATACCTTCCCGACGCAGCAGGCCGAACGGATCATGCGCAACCCGTTTTTCGTGCCATGGCCTGTCATATTGACCGGTTAGCATGGCTGCTTCGATGCTGGGGATTCGAGCAGGCTCGAATCTGTCGCGCTACTGAATTCTCCGGTATCAGACGGTTCGCCGTTTGATAACCTTGCGAGCCCCCCCGGGCTCGCTTTTTTACACGGCGCCTGGTAGCAGGCCGCAGGCCGGCAACATATGCTCTCACTCTGCATCTTCTGAAAATGGTTCAGCGGCATATTTTTGATAGCGTCATGCCAGGAATGGAAAGCCAGCCATGAAATCACCATTTTTTGCCATTCTTGTCTTGTTCTCCGCCCTGCCGGCGCATGCCCTGGTCGGCGGAGCGGTCGATGACAATCTCGCCGGTTCGCCGTGGGCCGGGGTGGGGGCGGTCAGCGTCAATGGCAGCGTCTTTTCCGGTGCCTTGATCGGCAGCCGGCATGTACTGACCGCCGCGCACGTGGTGGGAGGGCAGGCGGGCACGCCCGGCAATGTCAGTTTCACGCTCAATGTGGGCGGCAATCTCACCCACACCTTCAGTGTCGCATCGATCAAGGTGTTTCCTGGTTACACCGGCACCGCACCGGGCGCCGACGGCGTCTGGCACGACGATCTGGCGCTCATCACGCTGAGCGCTCCGGTGATGGGCACGGTGCCGGTGTATGGCCTGTATGGCGGCAACCTGAACAGCCAGACGATTACGCTGGTCGGTTATGGCGCCGGCGGCGATGGCATCGATGGCGTCACCAGCGGCGCCATGCCCAGCGTCAAGCGGGTGGGGCAGAATCGCGCCGATCGGGTGTTGGCGGACGACGACGGCAGCGGCCAGGCCGAAGTCTTCCTGTTCGATTTCGACGGCGCGAATTCGTCCAGCAATGTATTCGGCGCGTCCACCCCGTCCAACCTGACCCTGGGCGCAGGCATCGAGGCACAGTTTGCCGGCGGCGATTCCGGCAGCCCGGTGTTCGTCAATGACAACGGCGTGTGGAAGATCGCGGGCATTGCCGCCTTCAATGGCAGCACCCCGGTTTCTTCGGGCAGCAGTGTGAAATTCGGCGCTATCGGCGGCGGTGCCATCGTGGCAGCCTATCTGCCCTGGGTACAGTCGACACTGGCCGCGCCTGTGCCCGAACCCGACGCCTGGCTCATGCTGCTGGTGGGATTGGGGCTGGTCGGTGCGGCAAAGATCGGCCTGCAAAAACCCATCGACTCGATACAGTAGGTCGGGAACACCTTCCCGACGCAACGGCCGGTGGCCGGGCTGGGTGTCGGCAAAGTCTTGCCGACCTACGGCTACGGGGCATATGTTGCCGGCCCGCGGCTGCTCGTCACAGTAGGTCGGGAACACCTTCCCGACGCAACGGCCGGCGGTCGGGCTGAGTGTCGGCAAAGTCTTGCCGACCTACGGCTACGGCTGCGGGATATCTTGCCGACCTACGCGTTCACGGGGTGCGTATGGTGGGGCATGCTCGCGCGTTCGCAGGCGCAATCCGCCAAGGGTATGGCTATGGCTTCTGCTTCGGCTTCCACCAGTTGTTTGCCAAAGGGTATTCTGCGCTGGTCGATGAACAGGCTGCTGCCTTCCATGCGTTTGGCCAGACTTTTGGCTTCGGAGGCAGCGCGCGCCACTTCCTGGTAGAGATGGAAATGTTCAGGGTCGACCAGCACCGCGCCGATTGAAAGCGATACCAGCCCGTGAAAGCTCATGGTGCCGCGCCGGTCTTCGCAGTGGTAGCCACCGGCTTCCACGTGCTCGGCGTCGAACAGGGTCAGGCATTCGCGATCGAAGCGTGCCAGCATGCCATGGCAACGCACTTCCCAGTCGAGGCTTTGAAACAGCACGACGAAATCGTCGCCGCCGATGTGACCGATGAAATCGAGTTCCGGATTACAGCTGTCGCGCAGGATGCGCGCCAGCTGCTGCAGCATGTCGTCGCCGCGGCGAAAGCCATAGACGTCGTTGTAAGGCTTGAAGTGGTCGAGATCGAAATACGCGGTGACGAAGGTTTTTTCGTTGATCAGCAGGCGCTCCATGTGCTCCTGGATCGGCACATTGCCGGGCAGGCCGGAAAGCGGGTTGGCGTAGCGCGCGGCGATGATCTGCATTTCGGTTACTTCGCGCATCAGGTCGAAGCCGGAGCCCAGGCCCAGATAACGCCCTTCGGAGGTGATCACGAAGCCCTGGGTGAAGGTGCTTTTACCCTTGTTGACCACCAGTTCCGACAGCTCGCCCATCTGCGTGGCCTTGTCGACGATCAGCGGATCGGCGTCCATGAAATCGGAGCACGGCCTCTTGCCGTAGAGCTCGCGCCCATACAGGCTGATAAACTGGTCGAGCAGGGCGGAGCGGTGAATGATGCCGACTGGAATGCCCTTGTCCACCACCGCAACTGCATGCAGATCGGGGTGCTGCATCATCAGGTCGAGCACGTCCTGGCTGGCAGTCTTCGGCGAGACAGCCGGCGCGGACATGACCAGCTTGCCGGCCGATACGCGCAGGCCCTCGCGTTCCCGCTGCGGGGGAAACACGCTGACCCTGCCGGATTGCAGGCAGATTTCCACTTCGCTCGGCGGCAAACGAATCGGCACCGGGGAAGGGCGGCCGATCAGGTAACCCTGCGCAAAGCGGATACCCAGATCCTTCAGCACCGCCAGTTCGGACGGGGTTTCCACGCCTTCGGCGATCACGTGGGAATGCGCGCCTTCGGCCAGCAGCTTGATCGACCGCACAAACTGGATTTTGTGGGGGTCCTGATGGATACCGGAAATAAAATGTTTGTCGATCTTGACGAAGGCAGGCTTGAGTTCCGACCACAGCCGCAGGCTGGAAAATCCCTCGCCCAGGTCGTCGATCGCCACCTCGATGCCCGCCGCGTGCAGTTCGGCGACAACCTGTCGCAACTGCGCGTAATCGATCACAGGCGTACTCTCGGTGATTTCGATCACCACCTGATGGCTTGCGATGCCGGCGGCCGCCAGCAGCGCCAGCATCGCATCCGGCGTAAAGTTCGCGTCGAGCAGGCTGTCGGGCGATAGGTTTACAAATAAACGCCCCGGCAGATTCAGCCGCGCAAAG
>JADMKH010000171.1 GCA_018780025.1 Thiobacillus sp. | reverse complement strand
AGCGGGCGAAGGGAATCGAACCCTCCTCATGAGCTTGGGAAGCTCAGGTAATGCCTCTATACGACGCCCGCTTGGTCTTTGCCCTACAAGGGCACGTGTAGCTTCATACTCATCAGGGTGCTTCAGGGTAGAATCCGGGATGATACTGAAACTCATGTCCGCCGGATAGAAAAGAAGTGATTTGTGATTGAACTGGCCATCAATGGCGAGCCCCGCACTTTCCCTGCGCCGCTTACCCTCACCCAACTGATCGAGTCGCTGGACTTGGCCGGGAAGCGCATCGCCATCGAGAAAAATGGCGAAATCGTCCCGCGCAGCCAGCATGGCGATACTTTGTTAGCCAGTGGCGACCGCCTGGAGATCGTCGTTGCGGTCGGCGGCGGTTGATCTTTATTGATACGTTTTAATCTCTGGAATTTATGGAACCACTCGTTATCGCTGGAAAATCCTATGCCTCCCGTCTTCTGGTCGGGACCGGCAAGTACAAGGATTTCGAACAGACACGCCTTGCGGTCGAAGCCTCGGGCGCGGAAATCGTCACCGTCGCCATCCGCCGCACCAATATTGGCCAGGACGCCAGTCAGCCGAGCCTGCTGGATGCGCTGCCGCCGTCGAAATACACCTATCTGCCCAATACGGCCGGCTGTTATACCGCAGACGACGCGATTCGCACTCTGCGTCTGGCGCGCGAATTGCTCGACGGCCATTCATTGGTCAAGCTCGAAGTGCTGGGCGATGCCGAGTCGCTGTATCCCAACGTGGCTGAGACAGTGAAAGCCGCCGAAGTGCTGGTGAGGGAAGGTTTTCAGGTCATGGTGTACACCTCGGATGACCCCATCGTGGCCAGGCAGCTGGAAGATATCGGTTGCGTCGCGGTGATGCCGCTGGCAAGCCTGATCGGCTCGGGTATGGGCATCCTCAATCCATGGAACCTGCAAATCATCATCGACCGCCTGAGCGTGCCGGTGATTGTCGATGCGGGTGTCGGCACGGCGAGTGATGCCGCTATTGCGATGGAGTTAGGCTGCGATGCCGTGCTGATGAATACCGCGATTGCCGGCGCAGGCAATCCGGTGCTGATGGCCTCGGCGATGAAAAAAGCGGTGGAAGCTGGCCGTGAAGCTTTCCTGGCTGGGCGGATGCCGAAGAAAATCTATCAGGCCAGCCCCAGTTCACCTACCGCAGGCCTGATTACAGGCAGCAAATAATATGACGACCGACGCTGGCGCGCATCCGCGCATCCGTTCCTACGTGCTGCGTGCCGGTCGCGTGGGCCCCGGACAGGCACGCGCGCTGGCTGAAATCGGGCCGCAGTTCTTATTGCCTTATCAGCCTCTGACGCTTGATTTGGACAAAGCATTTGGGCGAGCCGCACCCCGTATTCTTGAAATTGGTTTTGGCATGGGCGAGGAGTTGGCGGAAATTGCCGCGGCCCATCCCGAAAACGATTACCTCGGGGTTGAAGTGCATACCCCCGGTGTGGGCGCGCTATTAAAGCAGCTTGGCGAGCGTGGCCTCACCAATGTTCGCGTGGTTCAGCACGATGCGTTCGAAGTGCTGACCAGGATGCTGGCGCCAGCCAGCCTGAACGGCATTCATATTTTCTTTCCCGACCCGTGGCACAAAACACGCCACCACAAGCGCCGGCTGATTCAGCCGCCCCTGGTGCGGCTGCTGACGAGCCGACTCCTAAGCGGCGGTTATATTCATTTGGCTACCGATTGGGAAAACTACGCCGAGCAGATGCTTGCCGTACTGGCGGCGGAGCCGCTGTTACACAACACGGTGACCGACTACGCGCCGCGCCCGGACACCCGACCGCTTACCAAGTTTGAGCAGCGCGGCATTCGTCTGGGTCATGGGGTGTGGGATCTGGTGTTTCGCAAGGCTTGATTTTCACGATTGAGGGCACTCCTGCCCTGATGTCCCGCACGGACCGATCACTCACCGCCCGATCGGGATAATTAATTACAGCCAGCCTGGGTGAACTGTTCCCGGGTTTGCGAGCCTGACTTGTCTGCTTGCGGTGCTGCATGCACCCTTGGAGTGCGTGTTCAGGGCCGGGATTTAGCCTTTCCACGTTCTATCATGCAGTTACAGTTGGCACGATTGCTGCGCCAAGGGTAGTCACCCCACATCAAGGAGGAAAGCATGGAATTCGGACTCGTCGGACTCGGACGCATGGGCGGCAACATGGCGCGGCGGTTAGCGCGCCAGGGCATCAGGATCGCAGTCAACAACCGCAGCCATGCTGTCAGCGAGACCATCGCAGCAGAAACCGGCCACCTCGCCTGCGCCACCCTGGGCGATCTGGTCGAGGCCTTGGCCACGCCGCGCATTGTCTGGCTGATGCTGCCGGCGGGGGAGGCCACCGAGGCGGCGCTGGACGCGCTTGTGCCCTTGCTCGCCCCCGGCGATCTGGTTGTCGATGGCGCCAATGCGTATTACAAGGACGACCAGCCCCATGCCGACAAACTGGCGGCACATCAAATCGATTTCGCCGATGCCGGCGTGTCTGGCGGCGTGTGGGGGCTGGATAACGGCTACTGCATCATGTTCGGCGGCAGCGACGCCGCCGCAGTGCGCCTCAAGCCCTATATGGAAGCGCTCGCCCCCACGCCCACCACCGGCTGGCTGCACACCGGGCCGGTCGGCTCGGGTCACTTCGTCAAGATGGTTCACAACGGCATCGAGTACGGCATGATGCAGGCGTTTGCCGAAGGCTTCGCGCTGATGAAAAACAAGCCGGGATTCGATCTCGACATCGCCGACATTTCCGAACTGTGGCGGCATGGCAGCGTGGTGCGTTCCTGGCTGCTGGATCTGTCGGTGGATTTTCTGGCACAGGATCAGACGCTGGACTCCATCGAGCCCTTTGTGGCCGATTCGGGCGAGGGCCGGTGGACCGCGCTGGAATCGGTAGAACAGGGCATCCCCACCCCAGTGATGTCGCTGGCGCTGATGATGCGGTTTGCCAGCCAGGGCAAAAATGATTACGCCGCCAAAGTGCTTGCCAAGATGCGCCAGGGATTTGGCGGCCATGCAATCAAAGGGGACGGCAAATGAACGACAAAGTCGATATCGTGCTGCCGTGTACTTTCGTTATTTTTGGCGCAACCGGCAATCTTTCCACCAATAAACTGCTGCCCGCGCTGTATCACCTGGAGGCAGCGGGCCGCCTGACGGAAGCACTCAATATCGTGGCGTTTTCGCGGCGTGCGTTTAGCGACGATGACTGGCGCAAGCACATGCGTGAAGTTCTCGCCGACAAGATCAAGGGCAAGCAGGACACCCCGATATTCGAGCGTTTCATTTCGCGCTTCAGCTATCAACAGGGCAATCTCAACGACGTCGAGTCTTACAAGGAACTGGCCAAGCGCCTGCCGCCGGAAGAGGCTTGCTCGGCCACGGTGTTTTACCTTGCAATCAAACCCGCTGAATTCGCCGCAGTGGTCCACAATCTGGAAGCGGTGGGTCTCAACCGGCCGCGTGGCTTGAATCGCGTGGTGGTCGAAAAACCTTTCGGCGAGGACATCGAGTCGGCGCGCACGCTGAACCAGTTGTTGCACCAGCATTTTGACGAGGAGCAGATTTTCCGTATCGACCATTTTCTCGGCAAGGAAACCGTGCAGAACCTGCTGGTATTCCGCTTTGCCAATACCCTGATCGAGCCGCTGTGGAACCGCAACTTCATCGATCACGTGCAGATCACGGTGGCCGAATCGATCGGTATCGAGCAGCGCGCCGACTACTATGACAATGCCGGCGCGCTGCGCGACATGCTGCAAAACCACTTGATGCAGTTGCTTACCGTTGTGGCAATGGAACCGCCGCCTGCGCTCGAAGCCGATGCGCTACACGACGAAAAAGTGAAGGTGCTGCGCTCGATTCGCCCCATCGCCAAGCGTGCGGTGCATGCCCACGCGATTCGCGCGCAGTACGCGCACGGAATGATTGATGGCAAGGCCGTTTCTGGCTACCAGCAGGAAGATAATGTCGAGCCGAACTCCATTACCGAAACCTTTGTTTCCGCCAAGTTTTATATTGACAACTGGCGCTGGCGTGGGGTGCCGTTCTACCTGCGTACCGGCAAGCGCATGCCGCGCCAGACGTCGATGATCGCAATTCGTTTCCGTCACCCGCCGCAGCAGCTGTTTCGCGAAACCCCGGTTGAAACGATCGACCCCAACTGGATTCTGCTATCGATCCAGCCCGATGAGTCCATGCGCAT
>JADMKH010000137.1 GCA_018780025.1 Thiobacillus sp. | reverse complement strand
ACAGCAGTTCCAGGTTGATCAGCGACTCGCGCACGCGGGCGTCGAGCTGCGGCGAGTCCGCTTGACCCTGCGCCATCTCACGCTTGATCAATTCCCCATATACGGCGGGAATTTCCTTGCCGTTGACCACAGCGAGCGGTTTGGATGCGTCTGCTGCGGCAGGGATGGGGGCCTGTGCTTGAGCCAGTGGGGATAGGGCCAACAGGATCAAAGCGGGGAGGAGTGCGACGCGCATACGGGTTCCTTTCAGAGTTCTTCTGGTGATAAAGCGGTGATCGACAAGGCGTGAATTTCACGTTGCATTAACTCGCCCATGGCGTCGTAAACCAGACGATGGCGGGCGAGGGTGGAAAGATTACTGAATTTTGGTGACACCAGTGTGAGATGGAAATGCCCGCCGCCGGAGGCGGCACCGGCATGCCCCTTGTGCTGGGCACTTTCGTCTTCCAGCGTGAGGGTTTCGGGTTCCAGCGCGGCGAGGCGCTGGCGGATCAGATCGGCGGTGCTCATGCGGGGAATACTTTCTTGAAAGGTTTGACGCTGACGGTCGCATACACGCCAGCCGCCACGTAGGGGTCCGCATCTGCCCACGTCTGCGCGTCGGCCAGCGAGTCGAATTCGGCGACGATCAGGCTGCCGGAAAATCCGGCTGGCCCCGGGTCGTTACTGTCAATGGCCGGGAAGGGACCCGCCAGCAGCAAACGACCCGCCTGCTGCATGGCATGCAATCTATCCAGATGCGCGGGGCGGGCGGATAAGCGCTGGTCGAGACTGTCGGGCACATCCTGTCCGACGATGGCATAGAACATTATTGTTTTTCTTCCTTATCCATGTATTTGGTGAGCATCATGCTTTGGCCGATCACAAACACCAGCATCAGCCCCAAACTGCCGAACAGTTTGAAATTGACCCAGGCGTCAGTCGAGAAGTTGAAGGCAACAATCAGATTTGCAACCCCCATGAATGCAAAAAAACCGCCCCAACTGGCATTTAGTCGACTCCAGGCAGGGTCAGGAAGTTCCATTTGCGCCGTCATCAGGTTTTTGATGACATTACGCCCGAACGCCGCTGCACCAAAAATGATGCCGGAAAATATCCAGTAAAGGACGGTGGGCTTCCATTTGATGAAGCTTTCGTCGTGCAGCCAAAGCGTGGCTCCCCCAAACACCACGATAATGCCCAGACTGACCCACATCATGGTTTCAACCTTGTGGCCGCGCAGCTTGACCCAGCCGATTTGCACCATGCTGGCGACGATGGCAATCAGCGTCGCGAAATAAATGCCTGGTTTTTCAATCCCGCCGACCGGTTGCGGCAAACCCAGGCTTGCCATGAAAGCGCGCGTGGCTTCAGCGTTGGCATCCCCCAGCTTGTAAGCGATGAAAAACACAATGATGGGGAACAGGTCAAACAGAAGTTTTTTCATTATGCTGAGACCGAACGGCTACGTTAATTCGAGTGGTCGTGTATTTTGCTATGATTCCCCCTCCTGACCAAGTGCTTTAGCCCTTGGTTCCCTGATCCTGATCATCGATGCTCAATATCGATCTGCATTGCCATTCCAGCGTTTCTGACGGGGTTTTGTCGCCGACCGGGGTGGTCGCGCGTGCGGCTGCCAACGGCGTGCATGTGCTCGCCCTGACCGACCACGACGATGTGGCAGGGCTGGCAGAGGCAGGGATCGCAGCTGACGCGGCGGGGATCACGCTCATCCCCGGGGTGGAAATCTCGGTGAGTTGGGGCGGCCAGACGGTTCATATCGTCGGCCTGCGTATCGACCCCGTGCATCCCGAACTGGCTGCCGGTTTGCACAGCATCCGGCTGGGCCGGATGGAGCGGGCGCGGCGCATGGCGGCCGACCTGGCGCGACACGGCATTGCCGGCGCATATGAAGGCGCCGACAGCTATGCCGCCAACAAGCAAATGGTGGGGCGTACCCATTTTGCGCGCTGGCTGGTGGCGCAGGGCCATGCACCGGATATGCGCACCACGTTCAAACGCTTTCTGACACCGGGCCATCCCGGCTATGTCGAGCACGAATGGACTTCACTGGGAAATGCAGTGGCCTGGATACGCGCCAGCGGCGGCATGGCGGTGATCGCGCATCCCGGACGCTACGCGTTCAAAGCGCATCAGCTCGTTGTGTTGCTGAATGCCTTCCGCGCGCTGGGCGGCGAGGGGATCGAGGTCATCACCGGCAGCCATCATCCTTCCGAATACGGCAAGTTTGCCGACCTCGCGCGCGCTTTCAGCCTCAAGGCCTCGCGCGGGGCGGACTTTCACGCGCCCGGCGAAGGGGTCGATATCGGCTGTCTCCCTGCGTTGCCGCATTATTGCCAGCCGGTCTGGCAAAATTGGCCCGAACTCGCACAGCATCCTTTCTTATCCACTGCTTGAGAATTTATGGCGCAATTTTTTAATATTCATGCCGACAACCCACAGCTTCGGCTGATCCAGCAGGCGGTCGACATCATCAAGCGTGGTGGCGTGATCGTGTATCCAACCGACTCCTGTTATGCGCTGGGCTGTAAAATTGGCGACAAAGAAGCCGCGACCAGGCTACTTTCAGTGCGCGGACTCGACAGCGCGCACGACCTGACGCTGATCTGCCGCGATCTATCCGAATTGGGGCGCTACGCGCAGGTGGACAATAATCAGTTTCGCCTGCTGAAGGCGCACACTCCCGGCCCTTACACCTTTATTTTGCGCGGTACGCGTGAAGTGCCGAAGCGGCTGCTGCATAAAAAACACGACACCATCGGCCTGCGCGTGCCCGCGCATCCCGTCGTGCAGGCACTGCTGGAAGAATTGGGCGAGCCCATTTTGTCTTCCACCCTGTTGCTGGAAGGTGAGGACGTGCCGCTGACCGAGCCATGGGAAATTCGCGAGCGCCTGGAGCATCTGGTTGAACTGGTGATAGACGGCGGGGCATGTGGCCTCACCCCCACCACCGTGATCGACCTCACCGCCGACATCCCCGTTATACAGCGCTACGGCAAGGGCGATGTGTCGGCTTTTGAGGTCTGAACCCGATGGAACTGAGTTTGATTCAAAAAATTGTTGTATTCGCCTTGCCGGTGATATTTGCCATCACCCTGCACGAAGCGGCGCACGGTTATGTGGCGCGCTTTTTTGGCGACATGACAGCGGCAGCGGCGGGCCGCATCACGGCCAATCCGCTCAAGCATATCGACCTCGTCGGCACGATCATCGTGCCGCTGGTTATTCTGGTGAGCAGCAAGCTGCTCGGCGGAGGCGCGATTCTGTTCGGCTGGGCCAAACCCGTGCCGGTCGATTTTTCACGGCTGCGCCGCCCCAAGCAGGACATGTTGTGGGTGGCGGCCGCCGGGCCGGGCATGAACTTCGTGATGGCGGTATTCTGGGCGCTGATGATCCAGCTGGGCCATGCGCTGGGCAGCGGCTTTGCCTCCGCTCCGCTGATGCTGATGGGCGCGGCCGGTGTATTCATCAATGTCATCCTGATGGCGCTGAATCTCATTCCGCTGCCACCGCTGGATGGCGGCCGAATCGCTGTGAGCCTGTTGCCCATGAAGCAGGCGATGCAGTTCGCCAGGCTTGAGCCTTATGGCCTGTTCATTTTGCTCGGCCTGCTGTTCACCGGTATCCTCGGCACCATCCTGTGGCCGCTCATCAGCCTGTTCATCGGCCTCGTTGCGCTTGTCACCGGTCTTGATGCCGCGCAGTTGGCTGGCCTGATTCAGGTTGTTTTGTCCTGATGTTCATTTCCCTTATTACTGACTTCTAAACTTATTCATGTATTCCGACCGCGTTCTTTCAGGCATGCGCCCCACCGGGCGCCTGCACCTTGGCCACTATCACGGCGTCCTCAAAAACTGGCTGCGTCTGCAGAACGAGTACCAGTGCCTGTTTTTTGTCGCCGACTGGCACGCGCTGACGACGCATTACGATACGCCGGCGGTGATTGAGGAAAACGTGCGCGACATGGTGATCGACTGGCTCGCCGCCGGCGTCGATCCCGCGCAGGCGACCCTGTTCGTGCAATCGCGCGTGATCGAGCACGCCGAGCTGCATTTATTGCTGTCGATGATGACCCCGCTCGGCTGGCTGGAACGCGTGCCCACCTACAAAGACCAGCAGGAAAAGCTCAGCGAAAAGGACCTCTCGACCTATGGCTTCCTCGGCTATCCGCTGCTGCAGTCCGCCGACATCCTGATCTACCGGGCCAATCTGGTGCCGGTGGGCGAGGATCAGGTGCCGCACATCGAATTCACCCGT
>JADMKH010000099.1 GCA_018780025.1 Thiobacillus sp. | reverse complement strand
TGGTCAGCAGTTCCTGGATCACGTCGTGCGGCAGGTCGGCCGCGATGTCGGCGATTTCGTCGGTGTCGAGCGATTCGGCGGCGGCCAGCAGCTCCGCCTTGTCCATGGCCTCGATCAGCGATTCGCGAACCGAGTCCGACACCTCCAGCAGAATCTCGCCGTTTTGCTCTGCATCAACCAGATTCCACACCAACCGGCGTTCGTTCAGCGGCAAGGCTTCCAGGATATAAGCGATGTCGGCCGGGTGCAGGGCTTCCAGCTTGCGCTGCAACTCCGCCAGGTTTTGCTTGTGGACCAGATTCTCGACCAGCGCCTGCCGCGGCCCGCCTTGCTTGTGGACGAGCTCCTCCACCAGACGCATCTTGGCGAGCAGCGTCTGGATCTGCACCAGGCTGTTTTCCAGGTTGTCCTGCGACTGGTTTTCGAGGGGGTCGGTCATGATCGGGCCGGGTTGCGAACGGCCGATTGTAGCGCGTTACGGTGGATATCCGGGTTGGCTATTCCCGGTTAACGCGGCACCTGCGCATATCCCATATAGCGCTGGATGACCGCAACGCGCCGCTGATAGGCGCGCGAGCTGCGGTTGTTTTCATACCAGCGCGGGTTGGGCACCATGGCGGCCATGCGCGCGGCCTGGCCGCGGCTGAGGTTGGCTGCAGAGGTTTTGTAGTAGCGGCGGGCGGCGGCCTCAGCGCCGTAGATACCGTTGCCCCATTCAATGACATTCAGATACACCTCAAGAATCCGGCGCTTGCTCCAGGTGGCTTCGATCATTAGCGTGATGATGGCTTCCTGGCCCTTGCGGATGAAGCTGCGCTCGCCGGAGAGGAACAGGTTCTTGGCGAGTTGCTGGCTAATGGTGGAGCCGCCGGCAACGAGTTTGCCTTTCTTTAGATTCTTTTCAACTGCTGCCTGAATGCCTTCGACATCGAAGCCTTCGTGAGTAAGAAATTTGCCATCCTCTGCGGCGACGATGGCGCGCTTCAGGTTGATCGAGATGCGCTCATACGGCACCCATTTATGGCGCAGTTCGGCATCGGGCTTTTTGTCCTGCTGGCGTACGAGGCCTGCGACCATGAAGGCGGTGGATTTGGGGTTATGGTCGATCCACCACAATACATGCGCAAAAATCCACAATTGATACAGCAACACCAGCGCGATGGCGACAGCTACGGCCTTGCCCAACCAGCCCATCAAAGTGCGGATCATGTGCGCAGCCCGCGCGGGGAGGCCAGACGCTCGCTTTCGAGGCGGTCTTGGCGCAGTGCCGCGATGACCGCCGTGGTTTCCGGACGCACGCCACGCCATACGTAAAATGCTTCGGCAGCTTGTTCGACCAGCATGCCGAGGCCGTCGCTGGCGGCGGCGCCGTGCGTGCGCGCGAAGCTGAGAAATGGCGTATCGCGTCCGTACATCATGTCGTAGGCCAGCGTGTTGTCTGTGAAGATGCGGGGCGACAGGGGCGGCAGTTCGCCGGCAAGGCTGGCAGCGGTGGCATTGATGACAACATCGAACGGGGCATCGGCCGCCTCGAAGCTGCATGCCGTGATGCCATGGCCAAACAGTTCGGCCAGTTCCTGCGCGCGGCTGACGGTTCGGTTAGCCAGGACGAGTGCGGCGGGCTGTTGGTCGAGGAGGGGTTCGATCACGCCGCGTGCTGCGCCGCCAGCCCCGAGCAGCAGGATGCGGCGGCCGCCGAGTGTCTGATTCAGGTTGCGCGTGAGATCCGCCACCAGTCCGGCGCCGTCGGTGTTGTCGCCGAGGATGCCATCGGCATCGAAACTGAGCGTATTGACCGCGCCGGCGCGCTGGGCGCGTGGGCTCAGGCGCTTGGCCAGCTTGAACGCTTCTTCCTTGAACGGCACCGTGACGTTGGCGCCGCGCCCGCCGGTTGCGATGAACTGCGCCACGCTGTCCGCAAACCCGTCGAGCGGGGCGAGGATGGCTTCATACACCACGTCCTCCCCGGTTTGACGGGCAAACGCGGCGTGGATCTGCGGGGATTTGGAATGGGCAATCGGGTGCCCGAATACAGCGTAACGGTCGGTCATGGCGGCCGTATTCTAGCGGTTGATGGCGTCGACTTGTAATTCGGGGCCGGTTTTTGTCGAAGGGTTCAGCCCTGCACCCAGGGCAGAGCGTGGTGTTTCCAGCCGTTGAGTTCGTTGCGGTGGCCGGTGGTTTTGTCGAGATCGCCCTCGAACCCTTCCAGCACGATGTAACAACTTCCGCGCCCGGCTTCCACGCAGGCGGCGGCGGCTCGATGCGCGCGCACGCCGGTGCGGCAGAGGAAAATCAGCAGCGACTCCGGATCGGTGGCTTGTGCAAGCTGGGTCTGAAAATGGGGGTTGAGCACCCATCCCGGCCAGGATTGCCATTCGACGTAGATGGCATCCGGAATCGCGCCATTAAATTCTATTTCCGCACGCGAACGGACATCGACCAGCCGCGCTCCAGGGGCAAGTTGCAATAATTCATGGGCTTCGTGCGGCAGCAGGGCGCCGGTGAACGGCCAGGCGTGAGCGTGGCTGCGGTCGTGGGCGGTGTCGAGTAGTTCGGTGATGCGTCCCATGGTGATTCCCTTTATTGTTCGTTCAGTATACGTAACTCATTGCCTGATGCAATTGGCACCTAAACGGTGCGTAGATGTGGCTTGGTGCACTAAAATGGTGTGGCGTGGAAAGCGCGGCCGGCACTATCTTGCCGCAGGAGCCTTGTGGCACAATGCTAGATGCTCGATATTTTGCATGGCACGGTTGCTGCTAACAGCACTTGATGTGATTTTTGCGTGTGGCCGATCCGTGCAACACGCAACGTCGTAAAATTATTCCATTACTAGTTTGAGGAGATTCAGCATGGCCGTGGCCGATGTGATCAAGATGATTAAGGACGACGAAGTCAAATTCGTCGATCTGCGCTTTACCGATACGCGCGGCAAGGAACAGCACGTGTCGATTCCTGCCCGCCTCGTGACCGAAGACTGGTTTGAAGACGGCCACCCGTTCGACGGCTCGTCGATTTCCGGCTGGAAAGGCATTCAGGCTTCCGACATGCTGCTGAAAGCCGATCCCGATTCGGCCTGGCTCGACCCCTTCTTCGACGAGTCCACCCTGATCCTGACCTGCGACGTGATCGAGCCGTCCGACGGCAAGGGTTACGAGCGCGACCCGCGTTCGGTCGCCAAGCGCGCCGAAGCCTATCTGAAGTCCACCGGTATCGCCGATACCGCTTACTTTGGTCCCGAGCCCGAGTTCTTCATTTTCGATTCCATCACTTGGCACGACGACATGTCGGGCTGCGGCGTGAAAATCAATTCCGAAGAAGCGTCCTGGTCGTCGGCTGAAAAGTACGAAAATGGCAACACCGGTCACCGTCCCGGCATCAAGGGTGGCTACTTCCCCGTGCCCCCGGTCGACAGCCTGCAGGACATCCGTGCCGCCATGGTGCTGGCGCTGGAAGAAGCCGGCATCCCGGTTGAAGTATTTCATCATGAAGTTGCGACTGCCGGCCAGTGCGAAATCGGCACCGTGTTCAGCACGCTGACCAAGCGCGCCGACTGGACGCAGATGCTGAAATACATCGTGCAAAACGTCGCCCACGCCTACGGCAAGACCGCGACCTTCATGCCCAAGCCCATCGTTGGCGACAACGGTTCCGGCATGCACGTGCATATGTCGCTGTGGAAAGACGGCAAGAACCTGTTCGCCGGCAACGGCTACGCCGGCCTGTCCGAAATGAGCCTGTTCTTCATTGGCGGCATCATCAAGCACGCCAAGGCGCTGAACGCGATCACCAACCCGTCGACCAACTCCTACAAGCGCCTGGTGCCCGGTTTTGAAGCGCCGGTGATGCTGGCTTATTCGGCCCGCAACCGTTCGGCTTCGATCCGTATTCCGATCGCCGCCAGCGAAAAAGCGCGTCGTATCGAAACCCGCTTCCCCGATCCCATGGCCAACCCCTATCTGTGCTTTACCGCGCTGCTGATGGCGGGTCTGGATGGCATTCAGAACAAGACTCACCCTGGCGATCCGGCCGATAAGGATCTGTACGACCTGCCGCCGGAAGAAGACGCGAAGATCCCGAAGGTTTGCCACAGCCTGGAAATGGCGCTGGACGAGCTCGACAAGGATCGCGAGTTCCTGACCCGCGGCGGTGTGTTCACCAACGACATGATCGACGCCTATATCACGCTGAAGATGGAAGAAGTCACCAAGTTCCGCATGACCACGCACCCGGTCGAGTTCGCGATGTATTACTCGCTGTAAT
>JADMKH010000006.1 GCA_018780025.1 Thiobacillus sp. | reverse complement strand
TAATCAAGAAAATCTATTTCCCGCGGGAGATATTCCCCATCACCTCGGTGCTCACCAAACTGGTGGAGCTCGGCATCAACTTCCTCATCCTGGCGGGGCTGATGGTGTGGTACCAGATGCTGCCCAGCGTTTATATCCTGTGGGTTCCCCTCATCATCGCCTACACCATTCTGGCCGCACTTACCGTTGCCTTCGTCGGCGCCGCCATCAATGTGTATTACCGCGACGTGGGCGCCGCCCTGCCGGTGCTGCTGTCGCTGCTGATGTATGCCTCGCCAGTTATCTATCCCCTGCAACTGGTCAAAGACAAACTGCTGGTGCAGCAGGCTGCCGGCGAATGGTCCGATACGCTCTACACCCTGTACACCCTCAACCCTTTAGCCGGCATCATCGACGCCTTCCAGAATGTTGTGTTGAGAAACCAGCCGCCCGACCTGAACGCCATGATCCCCGGCGCAATCCTGGTCGCCATCCTGCTGCCGCTGAGTTACCTTTACTTCAAGCGGGCGGAAAGCTATTTCGCGGATGTCATCTGAGCCAGAAACCCATGCCCGTCATTGAAGCCAGCCACCTCACCCAAAACGAATTCTGGAACTGACGATGAAACGCGCCCAGACACCCCCATCCAGCCACCCAACGCAGACAGGCCCGAATCGGGCTTTGCTGGGACAATTGCTATCGGGCGTACCCGAACTGGAATTCGCGGTGCTGGTTGGCAGCCGCGCCCAAGGAGCGGCGCGAACAAAAAGCGACTGGGACATTGCCCTTAAATGGCACCCGCAGGCTGACTGGCTGGCGCTGCTCGGCGCCCAGGAAACCTTGCGCCGAAGCATTGCAGACATCCTGGGCACCACTCCCGAAGACATTGACCTGATCGACCTTCCCCGCGCCAACCTCGCCATGCGCGCCAGCGCCGCAGAAGATGGGGTCGTACTCAAAGGCGAGGACACCCTGGCCTGGGCGCGCTTTCTGACCCGGACCTGGCGAGAACTGGAAGATTTTTACTGGGAGCGCGCCCATGCGGCTTGACCTCTACCATGCAGAAACCGCGCGCATTGCCACCGAGCAATCGGCATTGCTGGACGTGGCCAGACAACGTTTGACGGAAGGGCTCATGCTGACCCCGCTTGAACAGAATGGCGTGTTGCATGCCTTGCAGGTGCTCATTGAAAACGCCATCGGCAAGGCCAAGCAGCTACTGAAAGCCAGGGGCGAAGCCGTCCCCATATCGGCTTACGATGCCTTCGCAGCCCTGGTGCGGCATGGCGAGATTGAACAAGCGCAACTTACCGCCTGGAACGCGGTAATCGGTCTGCGTAACCGCATCGTGCATGACTATATGAATATCGACATGGCCAAAGTATTGGAACTGGTCAGCCAGGGACGCCACGAGTTCGTAACCGAATTTTTACTGACCTCGCCCATATCGAAGCCAGCGCCATAATCCTCCCGTATGCGCCTTCACGAAACTGAACGACACGCCATCATTCAATCCATCGGATCGGTGGACCCGGATGCGGCTGTCTACCTTTTTGGCTCACGTGCGGACGATACCGCCAAGGGTGACGATATCGACCTTCTGGTTCTATCCAGGAAAATAAACCTGATGACGAAATTAGCCATACTTGCCCAACTCCATCAACAACTGGGGGAGCAAAAAAATTGATCTTGCCGTCTACGCTGATCTTTCCAGGCCATTCGCTCGTCTGGCTTTAAAAGAAGGGACACTGCTATGAATGCGGATAAGCTGCTCCTGATGCAAGAAGAGCTACCATCAACCACACAAATATGTGAGAAAAGTTGAAATGCGCCCCTCGTTAGCCCTGCAAACCCATCGCGAATCGATCCGCCAAATCGCACTGCGACATCATGTGAAACAAGTCCGTGTGTTTGGCTCGGTCCTGCATGGCGACGATACAGAAAAGAGTGATCTGGATTTACTGGTCGAGCCAACAGCCGCCACCACGCTCATGGATATTGGCGCGATTCGTTATGAGCTACGTCAACTGCTGGGCATACCCGTTGATGTGTTAACCCCTAACGCCCTACCCGACAACTACCGTGAACAGATACTGGCGGAGGCAGAGCTGGTATGAGCAAGGCAGGCAAACTGCGTGTGCCGGATTATCTGGGACACATTCTGGAGGCAATCCGACGAATTCACCTCTACGTCGAGGACATGGCCGAAGTGCAATTTCTTGAAGATGCCAAGACCCAGGATGCCGTGATCCGAAATTTCGAAATCATCGGCGAGGCATGCCGAAATATTGATTCTCATCACCCCGAGTTCACACAAAAACATCCAGAGGTGCCATGGGGATTTGCCTACGAAATGCGCAATGCCCTGGCCCATGGCTATTTCAAGGTGGATCTTGAAATAGTCTGGAAAACCATACACCAAGACCTACCGTATCTAGCCGAGCAAATCGGAACGTTGCTGAGTAAGTCACATGAAGCCTAGTGTCATGATCCCCTTCTTTTCTTCGTGCCTTTGTGGTTAAACCATAATGCCCATCATCCAGGTCGACCACCTCACCAAGGAATACCGCCTCGGCGCCATGCAGGGCCTCAAGCAGACCCTGCTCAACACAGTGGCTCGCCTGACCGGCAAGAAAGCAGCTGATCTTTCCAGGCCATTCGCTCGTCTGGCTGTAAAAGAAGGGGACTGCCATGAATGCGGATAAGCTGCTCCTGCTGCAAGAAGCACCATCGATTAAATCAGTGTTTCCATTGATCTATTGACCAGGAGCATTTGACTACCATGACCCATGTCGACACCCAGGGCAAAGATTCTCGGGACCAGGAAATCCGGGCGATGATTGTCGAAACCATGCGCGCCAACACTCAACGCCTTGGCGGACACAAGGTTGTCCTGTTTGGCTCCCGCGCCCAGGGCAACGCCAAGTCGCGTTCCGATTTTGATCTGGGTGTCGTGGGCGACACGCCACTCCCACTGGTGGACTTTTTTGCCATCGAAGACATGCTCGACGCATTGCCGACCTTGTACCGCATCGATTGGGTCGACTTCGCCAGAGTCAGTGAGCGCTTCCGTACCCAAGCCCTGCAAAAAACAGAGGTGATTTATGAGTGAAAGCTGGATCATTGACGACTTCGCTGCAGCGTTTGATCAATTTGAAGCCGCCATGCAAGTCGTGCCGACAAGTGACCTGATTAAAGCAGGTTGCATCCAGTATTTCGAATTCACATTTGAACTGGCATGGAAATCGGTCAAGATTCTGGGCGAAAAGTCTGGCCTGGAACCCTGTGGATCGCCCAAGTCTTGCCTCAAAATGGCCTTTGCCCAAGGCTGGATTGACGATGAGCCATTCTGGCTGGACATGCTGGAAGCCAGAAACCGGATGTCACACACCTACCACGCCAAGGACGCCCTACAGGTGTATGACCGTTTGTCGCATTTCCTGCGCCCCATGCGAACACTCTTGGCCGCCCTGCGAACAGCCTGAACCAGCATGCCCATCATCCAGGTCAACCCTTCATCACTGAAGACATCGGGAAGCCATGAACGTGTCACCCTCTTCTTTTCTTCGTGCCTTCGTGGTTAATTAACCCCCATGCCCAACATCGAAGTCGACCACCTCACCAAGAAATACCGCCTCGGCGCCATGCAGGGCCTCAAGCAAACCCTGCTCAACACCGCCGACCGCCTCACCCCAAGGAGTCTTAAACATGAGCCTCACAATTGAACAAATCGCCGAGGAAGCACTGTCGCTCCCGAGCGAGGCGCGGGCTTTGCTTGCCGATCGCCTTGTAGAAAGCCTGGACCCCTTGGAGGACGGCTATATACGGCAGCTTTGGATTGCTGAAGCGCGCACTCGCCGTGATGATGTCCGAAAAGGCCTGGTTAAAACCATCCCAGGTCAGGAAGCGCTGGATCGCGTTCGGAAATCGGTCACGCGATGAGACTCGAGTTTCACCCGGAGGCGCTGGCCGAGGACGAAGATGCCGCGCACCATTACGCGGAATGTCAGAAGGGACTGGAGCTTCGGTTCATTGCCGCGGTGGAACATGTCATCCAACAAATTACCGATGCGCCTGACCGCTGGCCGGTGCTTGAAGAGAATATTCGTCGATGCCTTGCCCGCGTCTTTCCTTACACTGTGCTTTACTCGGTTGAAACCGATTACGTACTGATCATCTCGCTCATGCACAGCCACCGCGAGCCAGGATATTGGCGCAAACGTATCGCAAATCCAGCTAACTGACCGCCCACCAACGACTAATCCCATGCCCATCATCCAGGTCGACCACCTCACCAAGGAATACCGCCTCGGCGCCATGC
>JADMKH010000134.1:3732-4316 GCA_018780025.1 Thiobacillus sp. | reverse complement strand
AACGCGGTGTGTTATTGGACGAGAAAAAAATCTTGCCTGACGCCAATGCCTCGTCAATGCGCTCTTGTGACCATCTCCAGTGAGTTCCTTTAGGGGGATGAAGAAGTCCTTTATCGCCGAACTGCCGTGACTCACCCTGCCCGGCAGCGTTCATGGAAACAGATTTGTAACGCTTGCTGGTGATCTCGCAGAGATTGGGGTATTCCACTGCGGTTTCTTCCTCGCTACGCGGAACGAATACCGGCTTGAAATGATAGTTATCGGCCTTGGTATAGAAAAACAGCGTGTCGTGGATTGCGCCAAACTTATCGCCGTCATTGTGGCTGTATGAGCGACGCCAGATGATTTCGTTGCGGAAGCAGCCTTTTCCAAACACTTCGTCGAGAACCAGTTTCACGTAATGCCCCACATGCCAATCCAGATGCACGTAGATCGAGCCGGTGTCGGCCAGCAGCTCTCGCATCAGGATCAGACGCGGCGTGATCATCGCCAGATACGACGCGGTGCCGTCGCTCCAGGTGTCGGAGTAGGCGAACTGTTCGATGACGGTGGGTTTTTGTTCCAGCTCGACCGGCGCGCCCTCA
>JADMKH010000134.1:837-3722 GCA_018780025.1 Thiobacillus sp. | reverse complement strand
TGTCGTCGCCGGCCAGCAGCGCGGCCATGGCGAGCAGGTTGTCGCCGTAGATCAGGCGGTTGGTCCAAGGTGTTTCGAGGCTCACGCTCAGGCCGGGCTGCACGGGGTCGGGCAGTGCGCCTTGCGCGGGGGCATCGCGCCGTGCTTGCCGGGCTTGCACGGTCACCCAGTCGTGTTCGGCGCTGTCCTTGGCGGGCAGCACGATTTCGCGCGTCTGCAGTTGCACGCGGTGGCGGTTTTCCAGGCTTTCGAGAATGCGCTCGGCTTGTTTGCGCCCGTTGGCGACGATTTCGGGCAGTTGTTCGAGCAGGGACTTGGGCATTGTTGTGTTGTGCGTCCTGTCGCCGGGGCGATTGAACAGAAAGTTCAATTAAAAATTGAACAAATAATACAACACATAGTTTAAGCATTGCGCCACCGGAATTTAACTTCCGGGGCATGGACGAAAAAGCCGAATTTGCCGAAAGATTGCGGAATGCGATGGTGGTCGCTGGCTACGAGGCGCGGCCGGGGGTGCTGGAGAAAGGCTTCAACAGCCACTACTGGGGCCGTTCGGTGACGTTTCAGGCGGTGTCGCGCTGGTTGCGCGGCGAGGCGATTCCGTCGCAGGAGAAGTTGCAGGCCCTGGCGGAATGGCTGAACGTGGAACCGCATGTGCTGCGCTATGGCGATCATGTTGCCCAGCGGGTACGCGCCAAACAAAAGCGCTGGGACGAAGGCGTCGGCTATCAGGAGCGCGAGGTGTTCGAGGCCTTCCTCAAGCTGCCGGTGGCGCAGCGCAAGGTGGTGCGCGAGGTGATTCTGGCGTTTGTGAAGGCGGACGCGGCGGGCGGGTGAGGCGCGCGGTCGATTGCAGCGGCAGTTGCTTGCCAAACCAGACCGCCCAAACCATAATGACCATTACGATCATATCGGGAAAACAACATGATTAACGAAACCAGCGCGGTCGCCTTCCGCCAGAATCTGGGCGAAATGCTCAACCAGGTGCAATACCGGCACGACAGCATTGTGATCAACAAGGACGGCAAGCCGGTGGCGGCGCTGGTGGACGCGCGGCTGTTCGCGCGCATTCGCCGGATGCAGGGGCGCTTCGATGCGCTGTGCCAGCGCATCGAGTCGGGCTTTGCCAATACTCCCGAGGCCGAGGGGCTGGCGGAAATCGATGCTGCCGTAGCCGACATGCGCGCCGGGCGCTAAATGCCAACACTGCGCGTGGTGCTGGACACGAATGTTCTGCTGTCGGGTATTGCTTATCCGGCCAGCGTGCCGGGCAAGCTGATCGGCGCGTGGAAATACGGCGCGCTGGAGGTGGTGCTGTCGGCGTTCATTCTGGATGAACTGCGGCGGGTGTTGCCCAAGCTGTCGCAGCGGCACGGCTTGAGCGCCGCCGAGATCGACGATCTGGTGGATATTCTTTCGATACAGGCCGAGGTGATCGAACCCGCGCCCGTGCATGACCCGGCACTGACGGACTTCAACGACCAGCCGGTGCTGGGCACGCTCATCGCGGCCTTAGCGCAATCACACGCCGATGCGCTCATTACGGGTGACAAGGCCTTGCTGGCGCTGGCCGACCGTTATCCGATTCGTACCCCGGCAGACTTTTGGGCGGCACATGGCGGCACACACAGGTCGCAATAAGAGCAAGTCATAAGCACTTTTCCGGCTGGGGTTTGTAAAGGCTCTTCCACCGTTAAGTGTTGTTCCTCGCAAAGTCCACGGCACCTCAAGCTGGTACTGTGGGAGGGGCGCCCTCGCCCCGAATGTCGGCACCGTCTTAACCGCCACCCCATCGGCCCGGGGGCGGGCCTCCCACAACTTATCCCGGTGAATGTGGGCGATCACGACACGGTGTACTGAAGGAAATGTGCGGCGCATGAGGCGGGTAACCGGGCATGCACGCGCCGCCTTTATAATCACAAGCGTGCCGCTGTGGCGCGCTTTTTTGTAACCAGCGATGACCGATCCCACTCTACTGCTGTACGCACTCATTCTTGGCCTGGTCGAGGGCGTCACCGAGTTCCTGCCGATCTCCAGCACCGGGCACCTGATTCTGGCGGGGCAATTGCTGGGCTTCAACGGCGAGAAGGAAAAGGTGTTCATGATCGCCATCCAACTGGCGGCGATTTTTGCGGTGGTGTGGGAATACCGGGCGCGGCTCGGGCATGTGGCGGTGACGCTGCACACCGAGCCGGCGTCGCGGCGGCTGGCGATTAATCTGATGGCGGGCTTTCTGCCGGCGGCGGTGCTGGGCCTCCTGTTCTACAAGGAAATCAAGGCGTATCTGTTCAATCCAATTGTGGTGGCGTCTGCGCTGATTGTCGGCGGTGTGCTGATCCTGTGGGCGGAGCGGCGCCGCCACGTCATCAGCACCGAAACGGTGGACGACCTCACTTGGCGCCGCGCGCTGGCGGTGGGTTTTGCGCAGGCGCTGGCGATGATTCCCGGCACCTCGCGCTCGGGCGCGACCATCATCGGCGGGCTGTTCCTCGGCATGTCGCGCAAGGCGGCGGCGGAGTTCTCCTTTTTTCTGGCCATTCCCACCATGTTTGCCGCCACGGCCTACGACCTCTACAAGAACTGGCGGCTGTTCGATGTCAACGACGTTCCGTTATTTGTGGTGGGTGGGGTGGCTGCATTCGTCAGTGCCTTGATTGCGGTGCGCACGCTGATCAAATTCGTCAGCCGTCACGACTACACGCTGTTTGCCTGGTACCGCATCGTGTTCGGCGGGGTGGTGCTGGCCACCGCCTATACTGGACTGGTGGACTGGGGCGTGGTGCACTGATTGCCGCCGACTCCGCGCGGGCGGAGCGGCTCAATCATCCGGGCAAAAAACCGGCCGCAATCGCGGCCGGGAAGGGGTGACGGATTGCGCGGATTGC
>JADMKH010000134.1:0-827 GCA_018780025.1 Thiobacillus sp. | reverse complement strand
GCGGCGTGGTGCTGGCGACCGCCTGGTTCGGGCTGGTGGACTGGGGCGCGGGCGCCTGAGCCTCGAGCAGACAAAAAAACGGCCGCAAGGGCGGCCGGGAAGAGGTGAGGCTGACGCGGGATAACCCGCGTCAGAAGGGGCTTAGTCCGCTTATTTCAGATTCATGCAGTTGGCATAGTAGGTCACCGTGGCCGGCCAGTCGCTGAAGATGCCGAGGATGCCGACATCCTTCGCCAGCACGTCGAGCACGCTCATCATGTCGCCTTCGCGTTTGATCGCCGAGTCGATGGTCTGGTAGTAGTAGCCATTGTTGCCGTCGGCCAGGATGCCCGAGCGTTCCAGCGTCCAGGTGATGATGTCGAGCCCGGCGGTGCGGGCATTCTGCGCATAGGCCGAGGGGACGATCTTGCCGCTGCCGTCGACGTCGAGCAGCGCGAACATTGGCGGCGCGACGACGTTGATGCCTTCGGTTTTGTAGCTGTGCAGTTCGGCGGCGCCCGGCAGATCGGCCACGTTTTCGGCGTCGTCCAGATACACCGCCTGCTTGCCGAAGGCGGATTCTCTGGCGATCCAGTAGCGCACGTCGGCGAGGTCGAAGGACTGCGGCCATACGTCCTGCGGGCGCACGCCCGCCGCCTTGTACTCGTCGATCATTTGTTGCGCGTAGGCTTCCTGCGTGTAGTCGCCGACGCCGTCGCCATCGCTGTCATACGGCATGGGCACACTGGCGCTCTTCAGCTCGGGCGTCATTTTCACGCCCAGTTTCTTGAACAGCGCGATGCTTTCCTTGTGCGTCATCAAGGTGCCGCTGGTGGGGCCGGCGTAGA
>JADMKH010000225.1 GCA_018780025.1 Thiobacillus sp. | reverse complement strand
CGCGCACCTGACCGGCGAGATCATGGTTCAGCAGCACTTCGGCCATTTGCGAGCGACAGGAATTTCCGGTGCACAGCACCAGCACGGTGTAGGTTTTTTCAGCCACGAGGTGTCCTTGATAAACGTGAATGGATAAGGAAGAAACTTTTTAACGAAGTGTCATTGCTTCGCCTTGCTCGCAATGACAATGCAATCAGCAACAACCGCCCGCGGCAGGCTTGGCCTTAAGCGGGATGCGGCTGGGGACGCTGACTGCGACGGACTCGGGCACGCAGCAGCCGCTGTCGGATGCGGACGCATCGGCATGACCGAACACCGGAATGCTGTCGAGCGTATGGTAGGTTTCCCACGCAATGCCCTGCGGATCGGTTGCCCAGTATTTGTCGGATTTGGCGTAACAACAGGCGGTGCCCATTTCTTCCACCACCTCGGTTTCCAGCTTTTGCAGGCGCGCGCCCATCTCGGCCAGTTCGTCGGCAGACTCAACCTGAACACCCAGATGGTTTAGACCCGGCGTAGCGCCGCGCGCCGAAATCGCAAAATTTACGCGCGGATCATCGAGCATCCATTTCGCATAATCATCCTTGGCGACGGTGGGCTCGACGGCAAACAGGGCCGAATAAAAGCGGATACTGGCGGCCAGATCATCGACCGCCACGTGAACATGCAGACGTTTCATGAGGACTCCTTTTCGGTTGGACAAACAGGCGCGCAGACCGGCGAGCAAGGATTGCCGCCGCAGCAGTTATCAGTCAGAAAGCCGAGCAGCGCATTCATTGCGTCGAACTGCGCGGTATAGATCACGAAGCGCCCATCCTGACGCGCGTGCGCCAGATTGGCGTGTGTCAGCTCTTTCAAATGAAAGGAAAGCGACGAGGGCGGGATGCCGGTTACCTCGGCAATCCGGCCCGCGGCCAGCCCCGCCGGCCCGGCTTGTACCAGCGCGCGGAATACCGCCAACCGGGAGGTTTGGGCCAATGCAGATAAAGCGAGGACGGCATCATTTGTTTCCATGTTTCGATAATAATCGAAACATGGAAACAAATGCAAGTGTCCGGCCGGTCAAGTCACGGGAAATGCACAGCCATGACGTCGATCGCTCCATCTGAAACGACTTCTCCTTTCGCGGCGATGACAGGGTGATTGCCACCTACGCTAAAACCGGTACGACCTGGATACAGCAGATCGTGGCACAGACGCTGCCAGGTGCCGAAATCCGCCCTGGCAGCCTTGACTGGACAAGCTGCGTAAAGACAAGACTCAGGGCTGTTCGGTGCTACAGGTATTTTCATGGGGTTCCAGACAATGCAGCGCCACCGCCTCCGCCACCCGGATACCGTCCACACCCGCAGAAAGAATGCCGCCTGCATAGCCGGCGCCCTCGCCTGCCGGATAAAGGCCCTTGACGTTGAGGCTTTGATAATCCTCCCCGCGCGTAATGCGCAGCGGCGATGAGGTGCGCGTCTCGACCCCGGTAAGCACGGCATCGTTCATCGCAAACCCCTTGATCTGCTGGTCGAACGCAGGCAGCGCTTCGCGAATCGCTTCGATTGCGAAATCCGGCAGGCAGGATGCCAGGTCGGTAAGGCGCACGCCGGGCTGATACGACGGCTCAACGCTACCGAGTTGCGTCGAGGGCGTGCCTGCAAGGAAATCGCCGACCAGCTGCACCGGCGCCTCGTAATTGCCCCCGCCCAGTTCAAATGCGTGTGATTCCAGCTTCCGCTGCAATTCAATGCCAGCCAACGGCCCGCCCGGGTAATCCGCGGGCGTGATGCCCACCACGATGCCGGCATTGGCGTTGCGCTCGTTGCGCGAATACTGGCTCATGCCGTTGGTGACCACACGATTCGGCTCGGATGCCGCCGCCACCACCGTGCCCCCGGGGCACATGCAGAAGCTATACACCGAGCGGCCATTTTTCGCGTGATGTACCAGCTTGTAATCTGCTGCGCCCAACAGCGGATTGCCCGCATTCGGTCCCAGCCGGGCCTGATCGATCAGAGACTGCGGATGCTCGATGCGAAAGCCGATGGAAAAGGGCTTGGCTTCCATGAAGACACCGCGCGCATGGAGCATCTCGAAGGTATCGCGGGCGCTATGGCCCAGCGCGAGGACGACGTGATCACTACGTAACGTCTCGCCGCTCGCGAGCGTCACGCCCCGAACGTGGCCATCGTCAATCGACACATCCGTCACGCGCTGCCCGAACCGGATCTCGCCGCCCAGCGTTTCAATCTCGTGACGCATGGCCTCGACCACCCCCACCAGGCGAAAGGTGCCGATGTGCGGTTTCGAGACGTACACGATCTCTTTCGGCGCGCCCGCTTTGACAAATTCAGCAATGACCTTGCGCCCATAGTGCTTGGGGTCCTTGATCTGGCTGTAAAGCTTGCCATCTGAAAACGTGCCCGCGCCGCCCTCGCCAAACTGCACGTTGGATTCCGGATTGAGCGTGTGCTTGCGCCACAGCCCCCAGGTGTCCTGCGTCCGCTCGCGCACCGCGCGGCCACGCTCCAGCACAATGGGTTTGAAGCCCATTTGCGCCAGAATCAGCGCGGCAAAAATGCCGCAGGGGCCAAAGCCGACCACGATCGGCCGCGACGCCAACGGTTGCGACGCCTGACCAACGAAGCGATAGGTCGTGTCCGGTGTCGGCATCAGATGGCGATCATTGCGGAACTGCTTCAGCAGCGCCGCTTCATTCCGCACTTCAATATCAAGCGCATAAATCAGCAGCATCGCGTGCTTCTTGCGCGCGTCAAAACTGCGCTTGAAAATGCTGACGCTCAGCAGTTCGTCGTCCTTGAGGGCAAGGCGTTGCAGAATGGCCGCCCGCAAAGCTTCGGGTGGATGGTCGAGCGGCAGTTTGAGTTCAGTCAGTCGCAACATGATGTGATGCTTAAAGTTTTTCAGTCAAATAATTCAACGCGCCCTGCCCCGCCACACGTCCGCTGGCAAAACAGGCCGTGAGCAGATAGCCGCCGGTAGGCGCTTCCCAATCGAGCATCTCGCCCGCGCAAAACACGCCGGGCAGATCACGCAGCATGAGCGTTTCATCGAGTGACTCGAAGCGCACGCCCCCAGCGCTGCTGATCGCCTCATCGAGCGGACGCGGCGCACCCAGCGTGAGCGGCAGCGATTTTATCGCGTTGGCGAGCTGGATTGGGTCATTCAATTGCGCTGCCGGCAACACTTCATGCAGCAGCGCCATTTTTGCGCCCTTGATCCCGGCGCGGCTTTGCAGATGGCTGGACAGCGAACGCGCGCCGCGCGGATGGGCGACTTCGGCGATGACCCGCTCGTGTGTCTTGTCGGGCGCTAGATCGAGCTGCACCGTCACCGCTCCCTGCGCCGCAATCGTGTCGCGCAGCGGCGCCGACAGGGCATACACCAGGCTGCCTTCGATACCGGTGTCAGACAGCATCAGCTCGCCCTTGCGCATGTGTGAATGGCCGACCGCGTCGGTGAAACGCAACGCGACCGTTTTCAGCGGCTGGCCAGCGAAGCGGCCGCGCAGGTGTTCGCTCCAGCCGCCTGCCACATCGAAGCCGCAGTTCGACGGCACCAGCGGCGCAACATCGATTCCCCGCTGCGCCAGCAGCGGTGCCCACGCGCCGTCCGACCCCAGCTTCGCCCAGCTGCCGCCGCCCAGCGCCAGCACCACCGCGTCGGTCTGCACGGCGATTTCGCCTTGCAGGGCATACGACTCCACACGGGCTTCAGCCCGTAGTGGATCGGAGTCCCCTTGTGGGATCGCAAAGCGCAGCGCGTCCTCATCGCTCCACCCCATCCAGCGATGCCGCACATGAAAGCGCACCCCCGCTTCGCGCAGGCGGTGCAGCCACGCGCGCAACAGCGGCGCGGCCTTCATGTCCCTGGGAAATACGCGTCCCGACGAGCCGATGAAGGTCTCGACCCCCAGCCCATGAATCCACTCGCGCAGCGCATCAGGGGAAAAGGCTTCGAGCAGCGGCTGGATAACGGCTGCGCGCGCACCATAGCGCGACAGGAAAGCGTCGAAAGGTTCGGAATGGGTGATGTTCATGCCGCCCACCCCGGCCAGCAGGAACTTGCGCCCCACCGAAGGCATGGCGTCGTACAGATCGACCCGGACGCCGCCCTGTGCGAGCACCTCGGCCGCCATCAAACCGGCCGGGCCGGCTCCAATGACGGCAACCGCAAACACTACTCGATCATTCCCACTCGATCGTGGCGGGCGGCTTGCCGCTGATGTCATACACGACGCGATTCAGCCCGCGCACTTCGTTGATGATGCGGTTGGAGACTTTGCCGAGCAGGGTGTAGGGCAGTTCGGCCCAGTGGGCGGTCATGAAGTCGCTGGTGACGACGGCGCGCAGCGCGACCACATAATCGTAGGTGCGGCCGTCGCCCATGACGCCGACGGACTTGACCGGCAGGAAGACGGCGAAGGCCTGGCTGGTTTTCTCGTACCAGCCG
>JADMKH010000095.1 GCA_018780025.1 Thiobacillus sp. | reverse complement strand
CCTACACATGCAATCCTGTTTAATGCGTGCCGGATCAATAGCTCTCATCACACGAAGCAGAGGCAGCTTGTTCCGGCTGTCGGTGGCGTAAAACTTGAACGGCTTTTGTGGTTTACATTGTAAATACGTATGCTAGGCTACTAATCCATGGACATTTACTTCGAACTTGGCGGCGATTCGTTCGTTTGGGATTCAGCCAAGGCCGGGAAGAACCTGACAAAGCATGGGGTGAGTTTCGAGGAAGCCGCCACTGTCTTTGCCGATCCGCTGTTCATCCTGGTGGATGCTTCCAGGAATGAGGAAGCCAGGGATGCGGCGATTGGGTTTGATTCATTCGCTCGTCTGCTTTACGTGGTGCATATCGAGATTGAAGCCACCTGCATCCGCATCATTTCCGCCCGCCGTACCGGGCCAGAAGAGGAGAAACACTATGCTGACTGACCGCTTGAAAAAAAGATTGGTGAAAGACCGCCCGCAAACGACCGTCACCATCCGCATCCCGATTGATGTGGTGGACTCCATGAAGGAAATCGCGCCGCGCAAAGGCTTTTCCGGATACCAGACTTTGCTTAAATCCTATGTGAGCGAGGGCCTTCGCAGGGATGAAGCAATGCTTTCTCTCGGCAAGGAAGCCCGGCTGATTGAAGCCTTAAGAAAACGCGGCGTACCTGAAAGCGTCATCGAGGAAGCCGAGAGGGACGCAGCCTGAGACCGCCGGCCAAGCGAAGCCGGGTCTGTTCAGAATCGATTTTGAGCGGCTTTCGGGGGCGAGACGACTATTGATCCGGCATCATTTATCCGAGAGAGGGAGTAGGTCGGCAAAGTATTGCCGGCCTACACATGCAATCCTGTTTAATGCGTGCCGGATCAATAACTGGATTGTTTGACCCCAACTGAACGATTCATTTCTGATAGACTAAGCCTAGTCAAGTTCAGGATGGCGCCATGCAAATCATAAACATCCATGAGGCGAAAACCCACCTCTCGCGCCTGCTGGAACAGGTGGCGGGGGGGGAAGAAATCGTGATCGCAAAAGCCGGCAAGCCGGTAGCCCGCTTAGTGCCGCTTGAAGCCGCACCGAAAAGGCGTCGGCTTGGCCTGCTCAAAGGCAAACTCACTGTCCCGGATGATTTCGACGCGCCACTGACGGAAGACGAGCAGGCCTTGTTCGAGGGGCGCTAAGTGGTTGTTCTGCTGGATACGCATATCCTGTTGTGGGCGCTGGACGCTCCTGAACGCTTGCCGCAGGATGTAGTTGCGCAGATTGAGTCGCCCGAAACCACGGTCTATTTCAGCGCCGCCAGTATTTGGGAGATTGCGATCAAGACGGCCCTGGGAAAAATTGATTTCCATTATTCGCCCGAGGACATCGCGCAGGCAGCAAAGGATACCGGCTTTGTTGAATTACCCGTCAGTGCAGCGCATGGCGCGCAGGTCGCTCATTTGCCGCTGCACCACCGTGACCCATTTGACCGTTTGCTGATTGCACAGGTTTTGCTGATGCCGGCGCAACTATTCACCGCCGATGCAGCTCTCGTACCCTATTCGGAGTTGGTGCGGCTTGTCTGAGCCGTGGCATACGCAAAGCACGCCGATATGCAACACCACCCGTGCATGACATCCCTGTTCCTTTTGTTTAACCGTACGGTGATCGCTATCTTGGCAGGGAGGTTGCATTGATGCCAATCGAATGGGTGATGCCGCTTGTCGCGTTTCTGACGTGCTGGCTCCTGCTTGCCTGGCTGCTGCGGCGTGGCAAGGGTCTGCCGATGGATCACCCCAACGCGCGTTCGCTGCATGAAACGCCGACGCCGCGCATCGGCGGGTTGGGCATCATGGCCGGGATAGGCGTGGCCAGCATAGGGTTGGCCGATGGGACCCTGCTGCCGGTGATGCTGGCAGCGTTTGCCTTGGCTGCGGTGTCGGTGCTGGACGACGTGCGCGGCTTGCCGGTGAGGGTGCGCTTTCTTGCGCACTTCGTCGCTGCAGTGGGCTGCCTGCTAGTGCTGGGTGTCACCGGCTGGGCCTTGCTGGCGGGCACGCTGGCGGTGGTGTGGATGACCAATCTGTATAACTTCATGGACGGCGCGGATGGGCTGGCGGGCGGCATGGCCGCCATCGGCTTCGGCGCGCTGGCGCTGGCGGCGTGGCTGGGCGGCGCGCCGGGGCTGGCCGCGTTTTGCGCGGCGATTGCGGCGGCGGCGCTGGCTTTTTTGCGCCTCAATTTTCCGCCTGCGCGGGTGTTCATGGGCGATGCCGGGTCGATTCCGCTGGGTTTTCTGGCGGCAACGCTCGGCATCCTGGGGGCGCAACAAAACGTGTGGCCGTGGCTGTTCCCGTTGCTGGTGTTTTCGCCTTTCATCGTCGATGCCAGCGTGACGCTGGGCCGGCGCGGGCTGCGCGGCGAAAAAGTCTGGCGGGCGCATCGTTCGCATTATTATCAGCGGGTGGTGTTGCTGGGGGCGTCGCATCGTCAACTGACGATCGCTGCCTATGCGCTGATGCTGGCGATGGCTGCGCTGGCGTTCGCGCAACTGATTTTGCCGCAACATGTCGCATGGCTGCTTGCATTGTGGGCCGTAACGTATCTGCTGATTTTTCTGACCATCGACCGGCACTGGCGCCAATCCCGCAATGAACTTTAATCCACGCACCGCCACCATCATCCTGCACGATATTCTGGCAGCGACCTTTGCCTGGCTGGCTGCGTACTGGCTGCGCTTCAATCTGGCGGTGCCGCCGGAGTTTCAGGCTGCGGCTTTCACTACGCTGCTCTGGGTGGTGCCGCTGCAGGCTGTGATTTTCTGGCGCTTTGGCCTGTATCGCGGCATCTGGCGTTTTGCCAGCCTGCCCGATCTCAAGCGCATCGTGCTGGCCGTTGGGTTGGCGGCGTTGATGGCCCCGCTGGTGCTGATCCTGTTCCGCGTGCAGGCGGTGGTGCCGCGTTCGGTACTGATTCTCGACCCGTTGCTGCTGCTCATCGTAATGGGGGGCAGCCGCCTGGCCTATCGCGCCTGGAAGGAACATCGACTGGCCAGCGTGCTGCGCCCGTCCAGTCGCCCGGTACTGGTGGCGGGGGCAGGTTCGGCGGCGGATTTTCTGCTGCGTGAACTGGCACGTAATCCGTCAGGGTTTCATGTGGTGGGTTTGCTGGACGACAGCCGCGACAAGCGCGGGCGGTTGGTGCAGGGGATTCCGGTGCTGGGGGCGCTGGATGAAGTCGCAGCCTGGGCAAAAAAAATGGAAGTCGACGACGTGGTACTGGCGCTGCCATCGGCCGCGCACGCGGTACGCAAGCGCATCACCCAGGCCTGCGCTGACGCCGGACTGAATGTGCTGACCGTGCCGTCGCTTGAAGATCTGGTGGCCGGCCGGGTGTCGGTATCCAGCCTGCGCCGCATCGAACTTGACGACCTGCTGGGGCGCGATCCGGTACAGCTCGACGACAGCGGCCTGCACCAGTTGCTGACCGGCCAGGTGGTGATGGTGACCGGTGCGGGCGGCTCGATCGGCTCGGAACTGTGCCGCCAGATTGCGCGGTTTGCGCCGGCAAAGCTGGTGCTGTTCGAGCAGTCCGAACTGGCGCTGTATGCGATGGAGCAGGAATTGCCGCAGCATTTCCCCGGCTTGCCCATTGCGCCGGTGATCGGCGACGTGAAAAACGCGGTGTGGGTGAATCAGGTGATGGCCGGGCATCGCCCCGCGGTGGTGTTCCATGCGGCCGCCTACAAGCACGTGCCGCTGATGGAGAACGACAACGCCTGGGAGGCCGTGCGCAACAACGTGCTGGGCACCCAGGTGGTCGCCGCGGCGGCACAGGCCAATGGTGTGGCCAAGTTCGTGATGATCTCCACCGACAAGGCGGTCAACCCGACCAATGTCATGGGCGCGACCAAGCGGCTGGCCGAGATGGCTTGCCAGGCGATGCAGCGGGCGGCTGGAACGCGCTTCGTGTCGGTGCGCTTCGGCAACGTGCTCGGCTCGTCCGGCAGCGTGATTCCCAAGTTCCAGAAACAGATCGAGGCGGGCGGGCCGGTGACGGTGACGCACCCCGAGATCACGCGCTACTTCATGTCGATACCCGAAGCCGCGCAGCTGGTTTTGCAGGCGGGCCTGATGGGCGAGGGCGGCGAAATTTTCGTGCTCGACATGGGCGAGCCGGTGAAGATCGCCGAACTGGCCCGGCTCATGATCCGGCTGTCGGGCGCGGACGAGAACCGCATCCGCATCGAATACACCGGCCTGCGCCCCGGCGAAAAGCTCTACGAAGAACTGCTCGCCGACGACGAATCCACGCTGCCTACGCCGCACCCCAAGCTGCGGGTGGCGAAGGCGCGCGCAGCGCTCGACCAGTTGGCGAACGAGCTGGACGACTGGTTCAGAACGAAAAATTGCCAGCCCGAGCAGGCGGTAAAACAGGCACTGACCAGATGGGTGCCTGAATACACACCCCAGGACTATTGATCCGGCATCATTTATCCGAGAGAGGGAGTAGGT
>JADMKH010000110.1 GCA_018780025.1 Thiobacillus sp. | reverse complement strand
GCAACGACGGACGGTGCATGTCGTCGAGGTTGTTGTTGATGACGGTGCGCAGCGCTTTGGCTTCGTCGTAGCAGGACATTTCGCAACGCGCAGCGCCGACGCAGGACATCGAGGTGCGCAGCGCGGGACCGGCGCCGCCGAGGTCGAAACCCATTTCATTGAAGGCGTCAAATGCGGGCTGAACGTCAGCGGTTTTGATGCCCTGGAACATGATGTCGCCAGACTGGCCGTGGAACGCGATCAGACCCGAACCACCGGTTGCCGACCAGACGTCGCACATCTTGCGCAACAGGTCCGAGCTGTAGTGCATGCCCGCCGGCGGCTGGATGCGCAGGGTGTGGAATTCAGCAGCCTCAGGGAAAAGCGGCTTGTGGTTTGCGTCTTTCAGTTCGGTAAAGCGCGGAATAACGCCGCCGCCGTAACCAAACACACCCACCGTACCACCTTTCCAGTAACCCATCTTGGTCTGGTAAGACGTCTCCAGCTGACCCATCAGGTCAACCATCATGTCATTATCCTTCGCAAGGCGCTTGAGGCCGGTCACGAAGCTGGGCCACGGGCCTTTCTCGAGCTCGTCCAGATTGGGCGTATCAATCATTTGCTTTGCCATTATCTTCTCTCCTAGAAAAATTCGTAATGCCCGCTCAGCCGACAGCTCAACGGTATCCAAGCATCGTATTGGCTAGACGGTTTCACCACCATCATTCCGATGGGTAAAACGTCTACTCCATAGCGGTAGGCCCATACCTACCCACATGGAGTAGGCGGGCTTCCCCAACGCGGTTATGCCTCTTCATGCGAAACAATGAGACATTACGCACCCGCCACATGAATCCATAAGAGTATTAAAATATTGTTGCAAACGCAAGCCCATGCACGCTACAGGGTTGAAATGTCACGCCACACCCTCATTCAGAATCATTGTGTGAGCTGTCTTCAATGCACTGACCCGACAATTCATATAGAACGGATTGAGAACACATGCCTGAAATCACCCCCATAGACAAGTTGCGACTGCCCTTTGGCGGCCAGGAAATCGAATTCCAGAATTTCACTCACGAATCAGGGGGTGTTCCGTTTTTACGCATTCGGATTCGCGAAAACAAGCGCTTTACTATTTTTGAAGTGGATCCGACCAGCGCGCAGAAATGGGCTGACATCATGCAAGCCTGGGCCAGGGAGCACGCTGGGGAAGTGTCATGACATGGGCAAGCTGGCCTGAAGACAAGCCGGAAGAGTACATCCCGAGCATGATTGATCTGCAGTTTGATCTGGTGGGAACGACGATCCCGGCCGACAATGCGCAATTGCTGTCCGACGCAATATTGAGTCTGCTGCCCTGGCTGCGGGACCAGGCCGGTGCTGGAATACAGCACCTTAAAGGCGCTGAAACCAACAGCGGCGATACCACATTGAACATCAATCGGCGTGCCAAGATGTTCATGCGGGTGCCCAGGCAGCGGGTGGATGACATGCAGATGCTGTGTGGACAAACGCTCGATTTGCAGGGCCGATCTTTGCAAATCGGCAATTTCAAAACGCGTGCGTTCACGCCTTTTGCCAACCTGTACGCTCACTTCGTTGACACGGGTAGCGCGGGTGAAGAACAATTCGTGCAGGATGTGATGCGCGAGCTGGACGGACACTTCAAGCTGCGTTGCGGATTTATCTGCGGCAGGCAGCAAACCCTGCAAAGCGCATCGGGCCCGCTCTATGGCTACAGTCTGATGTTGCACGACGTCCCGCCCCACAAATCCCTGCAAATTCAGGACGAGGGTTTGGGGCGCAATCGTTTGTTAGGCTGCGGGATTTTCATCCCGCATAAATCCATTGCACCGGTCGTACCGGTCATTTTTTAAAAACCAACCTGAAAGGAGCAGTAATCATGGGTTATATGTTGAACGGCGAAGAACTGGAAACGGGCGAAGAGGAATTCCTGCTGGAAGCCAATTTCAGTGACGAAATCGTCCCGGTTATTGCAGAAGCTGAAGGCATCAAGCTGACCGACGCCCACTGGCAAGTCGTGAACTACCTGCGCGACAAATACAAGGAAGACGGACAGACCCCCAACTTCCGCAACATGGTCGCCGAGTTGACCGACCTGCATGAAGGCGTGGACTGGAAAAAAGCATTGTACGAGCTGTTCCCCAACCAGCCTGCACGTCAAGGTTGCCGCGTTTCCGGCCTGCCCAAGCCTTACGGCAAAGGCGGCTACTAAGTAGCACGGGGGCAGAATCAGGACGGCCCATCGCTCTGCTGCCCCCATTTTCACGCCTGAAGTCAATTTATGTCCAACACGGTTGTATCCACAGAATTCCTGGCCAGCCAGCTCGACAATCCCAGCTGGGTGGTCATCGACTGCCGCTTTACGCTCACCGATACCGAAGCCGGTCGCGGAGCCTATGCGGCAGGCCATATTCCCGGTGCGCGCTATGCGCATCTGGACGAAGACCTGTCTTCCCCCGTCACGCCCGATAGCGGCCGGCATCCGCCGCCCGACCTGACTGCGTTTTGCGCCCGGCTCGGTGCCTGGGGCATTACCGCCGAATCCCAGGTGGTCGTCTATGACGACAGCTTCGGCTCGATGGCGGTGCGCCTGTGGTGGCTGCTGCGCGGACTCGGCCACACAAAAGTCGCGTTACTCGACGGCGGCCTGCCGAAATGGACGCGCGAAAAACATCCGCTGACCAATGCTCTGCCCACCATTACGGCGCAGACTTATCCTTGCCCTGCCCGCCCCAGTTGGGGTGTTGACGCAGCAACGGTCGACAGCATCCGTCAAAGTGCTGCGCACAAACTCGTCGACGCGCGCCCGGAGCAACGTTTCAGCGGCGAACGCGAACCGCTTGATACCGTGGCCGGCCACATTCCCGGCTCGGTCAACTGGATGTTCGAGGAAAACCTCGACATGGACGGCACTTACCTGCCCGCCGACGAGCTGCGCGAAAATTACACCCGACTGCTGAATGGCGTGGCGCCGGAAAACGTCGTCCACACCTGTGGCTCCGGCATCACTGCCTCCCACAACATTCTGGCGATGGAAATTGCCGGCTTGCCCGGCTCACAGCTTTACCCCGGCTCATGGAGTGAATGGATCCGTGATCCACATCGCCCTGTCGCTACTGGAGAAGTCGCCTAAGCGGCTTCGAGGAGAACACCCATGGTCAAACCCGTTAGAGTCCGCACCATCTGGTTCAAAAAAGATGGCGAACGCACCGCCAATGAAATCGCCAGCGCGGTGGCCACCACCACCTGGCGCGTCGCCGACAAGGCGGTCGACAACCTCGGCCGCGAAAACTACGACATCATCACGCCGGCACGCGGCTTCAAGCTGATCGCCGAGTTTGTCGCCTTTCTGGCGCATTACTGCGACCGCATGGCCTACGCCACGCTCTCGCCCGAACGCCGTAGCGCCGTGCTGCAGGCGGTGTCCAACCGGCTGGGCGAATTGATGGAAGAGAACATCATCAGCGTCGCCGGCCCGGATGCCAACCGCAACTTCAAGGCCGAATTCATCGATTTTCTGAACCGGCGTTTTGAAGATTATTCCGAGTTCGAGTTTCCCAACGAGGAAAAGGCCAGTTTTCCGGCGCTGCGTTTTCTGAGCCTGCAAATCCGCGAGGAAATGGGCGACAACGACAAGACCTGGATCATGGACCAGATCATGGACATCGAAATGCCCGAAATGATGGGCACGGTCAGAAAAAGCTTCACCGGCCTGCTGTCCGACGCGCCGGTCAAGCGCGGCTTCGGCTCGCCCGACATGCTGCCGCCGGAATAAATGCACGCCACGCCGTCCCCGTTTGATCTGTCCAATGAAACGGGCTATCGCGTCTGGCGTGAGGCCAAACTCGCCGCCTATCCGCGCAGTGTCGATGAACTGATTGTCACCCTTAACGATCCGCGTCATTTACATGCGGATGAAATGGCTGCACTCGCGTCGCGCTGCGCACGCAGCAACATGGTGATCTACCATGCACCCGGCCATCCACCGTCCGACAAATCGTTTCCGCATCAGCTTGCGGCCCAGCTGGGCCTCGTCCGGCTGGAAGGCAACTACCTGTCCGACGAAGATGGCTTGTCGAGCATCACGCCGACAAGCAAAGAAGGCAGCAGTCGCGGCGAATTCATTCCGTATACGAACAAGCCGATCAACTGGCATACCGACGGCTATTACAACACGCTTGACCGCCGCATTCTCGGCATGACGCTGCATTGCGCGCAGGACGCCGAATCGGGTGGCGGCAATGCCCTGCTCGACCACGAGATTGCCTATATCCAATTGCGCGACATCAACCCGGATCACATCGCCGCCCTCATGCAGCCGGACGCGATGACCATTCCCGCCCGCATGGACGAAGACCATGTGGCCCGCCCCGAACAAAGCGGCCCGGTGTTTGCCATCGACCCCGAGCAGGGTTTTCTCAGTATGCGTTACACCGCGCGCACCCGCTCGATTGTGTGGAAGGCCGATGCCACAACCCAGGCTGCGGTCAAAACCCTGACCGACATCC
>JADMKH010000268.1 GCA_018780025.1 Thiobacillus sp. | reverse complement strand
ACGCCGTGTTCATCACCGGGCTGGAAGAAGGCCTGTTTCCGCACGAGCAAAGCGCGAACGAGGAAAACGGCCTGGAGGAAGAGCGTCGGCTGATGTACGTGGCGATCACCCGCGCACGCCGCCGCCTGTATCTGTCGCACACGCAGTCGCGCATGCTGCACGGGCAGATTCGTTACAACGTGCCGTCCCGTTTTCTGAGCGAATTGCCGGAACAGGTATTGCTCAACCTAAATCGCCGCGAACCGGCTTATGCATCCGGCAGCACACAACCCTCGCAAGGGTATAAAGCGTCGGGCGGCTACAGCGCACCCGCCGCGCCGCGCAGCCCGCAACTCGGCAATGACACCGGTTTTAACGTGGGGCAGAGCGTCGCCCATGCCAAGTTCGGCACCGGCATCATCATCGACTTTGAAGGCCGCGGCTCGGATGCACGCGTGCAGGTGAAGTTTCGCGAGGTGGGAACGAAATGGCTGGCGCTGGCTTACGCCAATCTGTCAGTGGTCTGAATTGTCAGCCGGGTTCAGTGGCACCACGTTGTCGCCGGTCGGCGCATTGTCGTCTGCCCACACTGCAAAGATTGCCTGATACGAGGCATATAGCGAGCCAAACAGGATCGGCATCGCGATCAACAAACCGAACAGCATCGGCACCAGTGCAGCAAAGAACAGCAGCAGGCCCAGCGCCACGCTATTCATCAGCATGGCCGTCCAGTTTTTGGCGACGGCACGCAGGCTTACTCCCAATGCAGTAGCAGGCCGAGCACCGCCGAACAGGATCAGCGCGGGGGCGAACCAGGTCGCCATGATCAGCGGCACGAACAGCAGCAGGCCGGTGAACATCGCGGGCATGGCTTGACTCATCACCGCCTGCATTTCGGCGGGGGATGCCTTGCCGTTCCTGGCGGTATCCATCACGGCCTGCGGATCAAACCCCATGCCAAGCATGACCTGCCCGATCAGCAAGGTGCCGAGCAGTTGCACCGCGCCCACCGCCATCAGCGGAATCGCCGGGCCCTGCAGGCCCGCCATGAATTGCGGCAGTTCGAGCTCGTTGCCGCGATCAAGTGCGCGATACGCCGCCATGAACCCCGCCACCATCAGGGGCGAGGCCAGCTCGGACAGCGAACCGCCCACCACGGGGATCAGGCCGAGCGCCATCACCGTGCCGAACAGCACGCCGAAGGCCGCGGATAACAGCAAGGGATTTTTTCGGTACAGCCGGAAGCCGGCGGCCACCCATTGGAAGCCTTCGCTGGCCGCGACCTTGCGCGGGATGTCTTGATTGGATGCGGGAGTCATGCGGCGGATTTTAACCGACGCAAGGACTTTATTCCCGATCCGGAACGGTCTGCTTCAGAACTCTTTCACCACCCACATCGGCGGCCGCATTCCGGAATCCAGGCTGTCCTGCCGGGCAAACTGGCCGTCGCCTTTCTGGTCGATGAGATAGTACGGCTTGCCGACTTTTGGGATGACCTTGATCATGTAGAGCTTGCCGTTGGAACGGTATTCGACCACGCGTCCCTGGCCGCTGGGCTTGATGGTCACCGACGGCGCATCATTGGGGCCCGGCGCGCCATCGGGAACGGGCTTGAGGTCGGGCGGACGGGCGGACGGAGGCGCCGCGACAGCCAGACTGCTCAACATCAGGGCCAGCAACAAGACGGGATAACGCATAAATAACTCCGGTGGTCTGATGTTTCTGATTCTAGCTGAACGGTCGACGCTTTACAGGCTGAGCTGAATTTCGCGCTCGGCCAGCGACGGCATGAAACCGCGTTTTTCATAGTGGTTGAAAATGGCATCGACCACTTCCTGGGGCGTATCGATGATCTGCATCAGGTTGATATCCTCGGGCGAAATCATGCCCTCTTCGGTCAGGGTGGCCTTGAACCACTCGATCAGCCCGCTCCAGAAGCTGGCGCCCACCAGGATGATGGGGATACGCGGGATTTTCCCGGTCTGGATCAGGGTCAGCGCTTCGGACAGTTCGTCCAGCGTGCCGAAGCCGCCGGGCATGACGACATAGGCCGCCGCGAACTTGACGAACATGACCTTGCGCGCAAAGAAATGCTTGAAGGTCTGGCTGATGTCCTGATAGGCATTGCCGCTTTGTTCGTGCGGCAACTGGATGTTCAGGCCTATGCTCGGCGACTTGCCGAAATACGCGCCCTTGTTGGCGGCTTCCATGATGCCGGGGCCGCCGCCGGAAATCACCGAAAATCCGGCATCGGACAGCTTGCGCGCAATTTCCTCGGTGAGCATGTAATAGGCGTGGTCGGCCGGCGTGCGTGCGCTGCCGAAGATCGAAACGGCCGGGCGGATGGACGCCAGCCGCTCGGTCGCCTCGACGAACTCTGCCATAATCCCCAGCATCCGCCACGATTCGCGCGCCGAATAGTCATTTTCAGCGGTGCGCGCCGGGTCAGCGGAAATCGGTAATTTATCCAAGTGCATGTGTGCGCCTCGTGAGTGCTTCCAAATTGAACCAGCCCAGTGTAAGCCCATCCAGAAAAACCCTGCTATTGGTGGACGGCTCGTCCTATCTCTATCGTGCGTTTCATGCGCTGCCCGATTTGCGCAACCCGGCGGGCGAACCGACCAATGCGATCAAGGGCGTGCTGTCCATGCTGCACAAGCTGCGCCGCGATCATGCGGCCGATTATATCGCCTGCGTATTCGACGCGAAGGGCAAGACCTTCCGCGACGATCTCTATCCCGAGTACAAGGCGCACCGCCCGCCGATGCCGGACGATTTGCGCAGCCAGATCGAACCGCTGCACGCGGCAATCCGTGCCGAGGGCTGGCCGCTGATCGTCATTGACGGCGTTGAGGCCGACGACGTGATCGGCACGCTGGTGGTGGAAGCGGCCCAACAGAACATCCGCAGCATCGTCTCCACCGGCGACAAGGACATGGCGCAACTGGTCAACGACCACGTCACGCTGGTCAACACCATGAGCGAAGAAACGCTCGACGAAGCGGGCGTCACCACCAAATTCGGCGTGCCGCCCAACCGCATCATCGATTATCTGACCCTGGTCGGCGACACCGTGGACAACGTGCCCGGCGTCGCCAAGTGCGGCCCCAAAACCGCGGTGAAATGGCTGGCCGAATACGATACGCTCGACAACCTGGTGGCCCATGCCGACGCAATCAAGGGCGTGGTCGGCGACAACCTGCGCGCCGTGCGCGACTGGCTGCCGCAGGCGCGCGCACTCATCACGATCAAGACCGATGTCGCGCTGCCGTTCGATCTCGAAAGCCTGACCCTGCAGCCGCGCGACCTGGACACCTTGCGCCCGCTGTTCGAGCGCTACGCATTCCGCACCTGGCTGCGCGAACTTGACGCTGCCAGCACAGCCGACCCTGCCATCCCCGAGCAGGACAACAGCGGCGACCACCGCGCCCGCTACGAAACCATCCTGACCGAGGCTGCGCTCGACGCCTGGATCGCCCGCCTGCAAGCCGCGCCCGCCTATGCGCTCGACACCGAAACCACCGGCCTCAATGCCATGCAGGCCGAACTGGTCGGCATCTCGTTCGCCACCGCAGCCGGCGTCGCGGCCTATGTGCCGCTGGCGCACCACTACGCCGGCGCACCCGAACAGCTGAACCGTGATGCCACGCTGGCCAGACTCAAGCCCTTGCTGGAAAACCCCGAACCCAAAATCATCGGCCAGCACCTCAAGTACGACCGCCATATTTTTGCCAATTACGGCATCACGCTCGGCGGCATCGAACACAGCGGCGTGCTGGACGACACGCTGCTGCAGTCCTATGTGCTGGAAGCGCACCAGCCACACGAGTTGGGCAGCCTGACCACGCGCCATGTCGGGCTGGCGACCATCAGCTACGACGACGTCACCGGCAAGGGCGCATCGCGCATCGGCTTCGAGCAGGTGGCGATCGAGCAGGCGGGCGAATACGCCGCAGAAGACGCCGACGTCACCCTGCGTGTGCGCGATGCGCTGGCGCCGCAGCTTGCCGCGTCGGACAAGCTTGAATACGTGTATCGCCAGATCGAACTGCCGGTCGCAGCGATCCTGTTCCGGATGGAACGCAACGGCGTGTTGCTCGACCGCAATCTGCTTGCCATACAAAGCGGCGAACTCGGCAAGAAGATGCTGGAACTGGAACAGCGCGCCTATCAGGAAGCCGGGCAACCGTTCAACATGAGCTCGCCCAAACAGATCGGCGACATCCTGTTCACCCAGAAAGGCCTGCCGGTTATCAAGAAAACCCCTGGCGGCGCGCCCTCCACCGACGAGGACACACTGGAACAACTGGCGCTGGATCATCCCATCGCGCGGGCGATTCTCGACTATCGCGGCATGGCCAAGCTGAAGTCGACCTACACCGACAAGCTGCCGCTGATGATTCACCCCAAAACCGGTCGGGTGCATACCAGCTATTCGCAGGCCACCGCCGTCACCGGGCGGCTGTCGAGTTCCGACCCCAACCTGCAGAACATCCCCGCGCGCACCGCCGAGGGCCGCCGCATCCGCGAGGCCTTCATCGCGCCGCCGGGGCATCTGCTGGTGTCGGCCGACTACTCGCAGATCGAG
>JADMKH010000112.1 GCA_018780025.1 Thiobacillus sp. | reverse complement strand
GCTTGGCATCGTGCGGCATCTGCGACAGGTTGATGCCGGTGGTCAGGCCGAGGAAACTGTACAAGCGGCCCATCCATTCCGCATCGCGGCTGGCCAGGTAGTCGTTCACCGTCACCACGTGCACGCCACGGCCGGTCAGCGCGTTCAGATACGCGGGCAGCGTCGACATCAGCGTCTTGCCCTCGCCGGTGCGCATCTCGGCGATCTTGCCGTCGTGCAGTACCATGCCGCCCACCATCTGCACATCGAAGTGACGCATGCCAAGCACCCGCTTCGACGCTTCGCGCACCACCGCAAAGGCCTCGGGCAGCAGCTTGTCGAGCGCTTCGCCGTTTTCGATGCGGGATTTGAATTCTGCGGTCTTGCCGGCCAGCCCGGTGTCGGACAATTTTTCCATCGCCGGCTCCAGCGCATTGATCGCTTTCACCTTTTGCAGGTATTGTTTGACCAGCCGCTCGTTGCGACTACCAAAGACTTTTTTGAAAATGGATTGCAGCATGGGGAAACCCGAAATGACCGCAGGACGCGGAAAATCGTTAAAGTTTAGCATAGCGCGGGGGACTGCCCATGCCCCTTGCGCCACACCCGCATGAGCACCTCCAGCCTGTCCGATCTGCTGGCCAGTCAGCTACCGAGCGGTCTGGCTGTACGCGCCCGGGCTTTGCTCAACACCCAGGCCGCTCTGGAACGCGCGCTGCCCGCCGCGATCGGCGGGCATGTCCGCGTCATGCAGCTGGAAAACGGCCTGCTGAGCCTGGCCTGCGACAGCGGCGCCATCGCCAGCCGCCTGCGCCACCAGACCGATGCGCTGATCGCCAAACTGGGCAAACACGGCATTATGGCGACCAGCCTGCGCGTCAGCGTCAACCCCGAGCTGCTGCCGCGCTATGTCCATCCGGTCGAGAAAACCGGCCTGCCGGCTACCGCACTGGCGGGGTTGTCGCATTTAAATGCCGGAATCGAGGACGGGCCGCTGAAAGATGCGCTGGAAAAACTGTTGCAGCACCATCAGAAAGATTGAGCGAAACCGAACATGGAAGCCACACGCCACCCGGCGCGATGCGTGCGATAAATCATGCGTCAACACAAACGGTTGATCGCGGTCGTGCTGTTTCTCATCCTGTTGTTTGCGTTTTTTGAGCTGTCCGGTGCGCGAGCCCAGTTCAACCTTGACTTTCTGCAACAGGTCATACGCGCACACCAAGTCAGCGGACTTCTGATTTTTGTGCTGGTGTTTGCGCTCGGCAACCTGATCCAGATTCCCGGCTGGGTATTTCTGGCCGCCGCCGTCCTGACGCTGGGTGAAGTGTGGGGCGGGGTAATCACCTATATCGCTGCAAGCATCTCATGCGCTGTCACCTTCCTCACCATCCGTTTTGTTGGCGGCGACGCGCTCAGAAAACTGGACAACCCGCTCGCCGTCAACCTGCTCAACCGACTGCATACGCATCCGATTAAAAGCATCTTTCTGCTGAGAATGCTGTTTCAGACCATCCCTGCGCTCAACTACACCCTGGCCATGAGCGGTGTCCGGTTTCGCGCCTACCTGGTCGGCACACTGCTCGGTTTGCCCATCCCAATCGCCGTTTACTGCGTATTCTTCGACACCTTGGCAAAGGCCTTGAAAATCGTTTGACCATTCCTGGGGGAGAGGGATTCCGCTGAATTTTTCAGCGGGTAATCCGTCAACAATACAAGCATCCGCTGTAAAGCACGCTTATGTAGCGCGCGCAGCAGTCAAGCACCCTGACGTCATGCCCACCCATACGAGGAGCGGCCCTGCATACCTAACGGCTTGCCTTCACCCGACAGGAAAGGGCAAGGCTTCCATAAGTTTCCTCATTCAACCGGGTCGAACCCAGACACCCTAAAAGAGCTCGACCGAGCCGCTGATGTGTTGCTCAACCTTGATTTCGCCAGTGCTGATCAACTCGCGGTAGGCGCAAACCTGATTGCGGCCATGTTCCTTGGCGTAATACAGGGCCTTGTCCGCGTCCTCGAACACGTGGGGTGGCAATACCTGATCGATGATCGGCGTAAAGCCCACGCTTACGGTCATTTGCCCCACCTGAGGGAACGAATGGTTTTGTACCTTGATCCGGATTCGCTCGAGAATCACTTTGATGATTTCAGGTGACACGCCTTTGATGAGTGCGACGAACTCTTCTCCGCCGTAGCGAAAGACCCAGTCTGCGTCGCGCAGGGCGCCGCGCACCAGGCCTGAAAAAACCAGCAGAACCTCATCGCCGATCAGATGACCATAGTTGTCATTGACGCGCTTGAAGTGGTCGATATCAAACACAGCCAGATAGTCATCCTTGCCCTCGTCCTGTTCTCGGTGAAAGCCGTTGGTCCGCGCTGAGAGCAGTTCACTCATCTTCTGCTCCATCTTCTTGCGGTTGTACAAGCCGGTCAGGGTGTCGCGCTCGCTGTCAAACAGCAATTTGGCATAGTTGGCGTGGATCTTGACCATGCCCTGCGCGGTACGCAGATCAGAGGCGTTCCATGCGGGCTGCCGCATAATGATGACCTTGCGCCGGCCCTCCAGGATACCCAGGCTGCTAATGAGATAGCTCTGGCCATTCCGGATGAGTTGCTTATCCAATACGGCAGAACTCAGGCTGGCAGCCTCGGCCAGCAGTCCGTCGTTGATCGGGAACATGGGCGGCGGCAGCGGACAGTTCTCATCCTTGATCCACTGTCCGCGCTCAGTGCCTGGCACCAGCCAGATCAAGGCTGCCTCCACCCCAGGCAGCATCTCCAGAATGACGTCCAGCAGACTTCGTAGCAAGGTCAATTCATCGCGCTGCTCGGTTAATGCCACCAGGGACTCTATGACTTGATGGGCGCTCTCGGCATGCTTGGCAAGGGGCATAACGATACTTTCAATGGCTGATTAACAAGGGGAAGCGTTGAACGATTGATCAAAACGGTCTTTCCGTTATCGCAGCACCACCCGCTCCACCACATAAAGCAAGGCGGTAATCAGCCCAACGACCATCGAGAAGCGCAGTACGCGTCCGATGTAACTCAAATATTTTCGGTTGCCGGTGAACAGCCATGCCAAACCAAGCGCCACCACTGCAATGAGCAGGGCGACGATCATCAGCCGGATGGCGATCATGCGGTGAGGGGATGCAGGTGCAGGAAAGCAGCCGGGACGTCTTCGTTCTGCTCAAAGCTGACGCGTTCCCAGGACTCCTGGTGCTGCAGCAATTCGCGTAACAGCGCATTGTTGAGCGCGTGGCCTGATTTGTAGGCTTCGAATGCGCCGATAACCGGGTGGCCCAATAAATACAGGTCACCGATGGCGTCGAGCACTTTGTGTTTGACGAACTCGTCGTCGTAGCGCAGACCGTCCTGGTTCAACACGCGAAACTCGTCCATGACGATGGCGTTGTCGAGCGACCCCCCCAAGGCGAGGCCGTTGTTGCGCAGGGCTTCAACCTCATGCATGAAGCCGAAGGTGCGGGCGCGGGCGACTTCCTTGGTATAGGCATTGTCGGCAAAGTCGATGCTGACGGTCTTGCCGCTTTTCTCGAACACGGGATGCTTGAAATCGATGGTGAATTCGACCTTGAAGCCGTTGTGCGGAACGAAGCGCGCCCACTTGTCGCCGTCGCGCACTTCGATCGGTTTGGTAATCCGCACGTATTGCTTGGCGGCGCCCTGTTCGACGATGCCGGCGGACTGCAGCAAAAACACGAACGGCGCCGAGGAACCGTCCATGATGGGAATTTCGGGGCCGGTCAGATCGACCAGCAGGTTGTCGATACCGAGGCCCGCCAATGCGGACATCAGATGCTCGACGGTAGACACCTTGGCGGCGCCCGATTCGAGCATCGAGCACAGTCGGGTGTCGGTGACCAGATAAGGATCGGCCTTGAGCTCAGCGGGGGGATCAAGATCCATCCGCCGGAACACAATGCCGGAATTGGGTGCAGCCGGGCGCAGGGTCATCTCGACCTTGACGCCGGAATGCAGGCCCACGCCGGTGGCGCGGACGGGAGTTTTGAGGGTGCGCTGCTTGATCATCCTGTCATTTTAACCGGTCGCAGGGGGAGGGCGAGAGGCGTGCAGGTACCGGGCGTGTGACCAGGCACCCTGATTGGGTTCACCCCCCCGCTGCTTAGTCTGCCTGGCGACGCAGAAACGCCGGAATATCCAGCGTGTCGATGCCGGAATCGGTCATCGCCTGAATGGTGCGCGAACGACGGCTGGTCATCACGCTGGGCAGTTCTTCGCTGTTACCCATCATCATGGGCGCATCATCGGTGCCGGTACGAATGATCTGCATCGGCTTGGCGTGCTGGCGAGCAACGGGGTTGCCCAGGCCGGTGGCGACCATGGTGACGCGCAATGATTCGCCCATTTCATCGTCAAGCACCTGGCCGACGATGACGCTGGCTTCTTCGGCAGTGAACGCCTTGATGGTGTTCATCACTTCGTGGATTTCGCGCATTTTCACGCTGGACGAAGCGGTGATGTTGACCAGCACGCCGCGCGCGCCAGCCAGGTTGACGTCTTCCAGCAGCGGGCTGGCGACGGCCTGTTCGGCGGCGATGCGCG
>JADMKH010000101.1 GCA_018780025.1 Thiobacillus sp. | reverse complement strand
TATTGCCGACCTACTCCCTCTCTCGGATAAAGGATGCCGGATCAATAGGCTGGCGCAGTGTGTGCGGTTCCATGCCTTAAGCTGGTGGGAAAAAAGCACGCTATCCAGTGAACTGTTACGACCTGGGTGTTCATCCAGCAACGTGGAGGATGATGGGGTGGCACGCAGTCATTGCATGCGTTTATTCTACGAGTCCATGGAATCTGAATATCCCGGGGATGGAGCCTGCGCAATAAGGCACAGGCTCGTTTGAAGACAGGATGACAGCAAACTGTGCATGCGATTATTCGGTGAGATCTTATGTTTTCCTCACCCCGTATCAGCACCAACGCTGATTGGTCTTCCTACGTGGCAGCAAGAATCAAAACCAGAAAGACGGCCCCTTCCTCAGAAACTCGTCGTGCGGCATGTAGTGCGATCCGTCGCATGAAAATGTCACATTCACAATGCCGCTAACAATGTTGATCATGGCCACGCGCAAATAGATTGTCGGATCGGCAAAGCGCAGATACCGCATATTGCTCAAAATCTGCTTGATGTCGTTCGGCGAGATCGCAGTACCCGGGAGATGGGTGCAAGGCGGGTAGACAAGGCAAATGTCCGGGTCGCTCAAGGCCTCATGATCCAGAATACGATAGCGAAACGGATCGTCCACCGTCCAGATCGTAGCCTGGCTGCTGGAAAAGTTGATCAGGCATTGAAACACACCGCGTTGCGTCAGGAGTTCCTCCAGAATCGACAGGGCTTGTTCCAGGTTGCGATCCATCCGGCTTTCCACCCGGCTTCGCAGAAAAACGGTGCTGCGAATCGCCGGATCGCCTTTTACCTGGCGCCAGCTATCGGGCTCTTCGTAGAGTTCGGACGTCACCGGCAGATTGCGCAAATCGAACGTCGCGCCGAGATAACCCAGGGTATGGGAATCCCGCAACACGACCTGCAGCGCCGTGATCGAAGGGTGATGCTCAGACGGACTGATATAAGCGTCCGAAAGCAGGAACCCCCAGGGCGGAATCGCTTCCTTCATATACGGATGTTGCGAATGGTCGATCCCCTGATGTTCGGGCATGACCCCCTTCGGACCAACCTTATTGCAGATTTGCAACCCGCTGCTTCCCATGCAATACAGGAACGAGCAATACGGAATGCTTAAAAAATGTTGCGCAAGCATCGAATTCAGCGCCTCGCAATTGCCCCATGCCGGGGCGCAAAGCCCGGCCAGTTTTCCCAACGGCTCGCGCAGGATGCGGGCCAGCTCTTCACGTTGCAGGTAGATACTTTCTTTCCATGAGTCTTTCATGAAGCTCCATCACATCGGTTGTATGCCCGGCTTGAATGAATCGCGCCTGCCTCGATGCAGGCGCGTCCCGGGAATGAGCAGCAAACATCGGCTGCCCCGCCATAAAAAAACCGGTTCCGAATCTGGTGTCGTGAATCGAAAACCGGCTTCATCCCGGCGCCTGACGCCTGGTCACGGCGAGGCGCCAAATGGGCGTTAGCGCGTACCCGAGCGCTTGCCCTTTACGGCAGCCGTGCCGGCGGCCTCAAGTCCGGCTTCCGGCACGGTTCCGTTCGGGTTCATCCGTTCCGTGGCGCGATCCATGCCTCGGGTCGCCCCGCTTTGCCACTGGGCATTGTTATTGTCGCTACCGGATGCGCTCATATACCCATCCGCAGTGCCGCCGGCCTGCGCAGCACCGGACGCCCCTATCCTGGCATCAGCACCGACCCCGGCGTTGACGCCAACACCGACTCCGGCAGCCATAACGGCACTGGAAAAGCCAACACAGACCACAGCGGTCATCATCGTCGACAAAAACTGGGGGCGCAGCTGTTGAGGTTTTTGCATCATTTCAATACTCCTTATGTTGTGCATAGCGGGTTGAATAAACGGCCTTCATTTGGAGAAGCCATCCGCTCTAATGCAGATGCCGTGCCAGGACAAGATATCCATTATTTTTCATGGCTTTAGATAGAGTATCTTGCTGCAACACCCCATCATTTCGTCGCCTGCAGGCAACACATAATGAGGCGTTACCAGGCAACTCGCTGTAAAGACTAGCTATTCCCTGTCTCTTAACGGAGACAGGACGGATAACGGGCAGAAGGGACGCGCGATTCGGCGTGGCCTCGCCTGCGCCTGGCCCGTAACGGGGAAAATGATCTCCTGAACTGACCCCTTTATTCCCGATGCTTGCAGAAGGTTTGTTAAGCCCATAAACAATGGATAGGCCTGAGACGGGTTAAGCTAGACGATATTAAAAAAGGGGGACGTCATTGTGGGGATTCTGGATAAACTTCGGTCAACTTTCGGTTTTGGGCACGCCGCGTCTGAACCCGCAGTGGAACCGACTTTCGACGCGCAGGTAAAAGAAGAGCGGCGGCGAAACAAACGGGTGAATGCACGCGACGAAACACGCGCACTGATTATTGATGATTCGCCCACCATCGTTTTTGCCCTCAAGAAAATATTGCAGTCGGCCGGCTTTATCACCTATGAAGCCCTGGATGCGGAAGCCGGGATAACGCTCGCCCGGACAGAAACCCCCGACCTGATATTTCTCGACATCATTTTGCCTGGTGCCAACGGATTTGCCGCGCTGCGCACCCTCCGCAAGGACCCGAAAACCGCACACATCCCCGTCATCATGATCAGTGGCAACGAGCAGGCGACCGAACTGTTCTTCGGCACCCGCATCGGTGCGGATGATTTCATGAAAAAACCGTTCTCGCGGTTTGAAGTGTTCGCTCGGATTGAACGGCTACTTGATGAAAACATGGTGCCGCGGCGAATCGCAACCCCGTCCGCCGAACCAGCGTCCGGCTTTCCGGATTAAAAAAGGCTCTTTCACCCTTATGCGTTGCTCCTTGGCAAACGCCCTGGAATCACACGCTATCCGTAGGTCGGGAACATTTTCCCGACATTCCCGCACCCCCCCGCCCGTTGCGTCGGGAAAGTGTTCCCGACCTACGGCATCAATAATGAATTAAACCGCGTCCCTTAACCGGGCGGCCTCATTCACATCCGGTAAAATGCACCCCACGGCCTCTCAACGCTGAGGCCGAATCATTCTGTAGGTCGACCCATGCTGCCTTCCATCGAACACCGACTCGCCGCCGAAATTGCGGCCAAACCTGCGCAGGTTGCCGCTGCCATTGCCTTGCTGGACGGAGGCGCGACGGTGCCGTTCATCTCGCGCTATCGCAAGGAGGCGACGGGCGGCCTGGACGACGCGCAGCTGCGCCTGCTGGAAGACCGGCTGCGCTATCTGCGCGAGCTGGAAGACCGCCGCGCGGCCATCATCGACTCGATCACCGAGCAGAACAAGATGACGCCGGAACTGCTGAAGGCCATCTCGCTGGCCCCGGACAAGACGCAGCTGGAAGATTTGTATCTGCCCTACAAGCAAAAGCGGCGCACCAAGGTGCAGATCGCGCAGGAAGCGGGGCTGGAACCGCTGGCCGACGCCTTGCTGGTCAACCCGATGCTGGATCCGGACAAAGAGGCGGCGCAGTATCTGCGCGCGCCCTTCGCCACCGAGCAGGGCGACAACCCCGGCGTGCCGGATGCCAAGGCCGCGCTCGACGGCGCGCGGCAGATCCTGATGGAGCGTTTTTCCGAAGACGCCGGCCTGCTGCAATGGTTGCGCGACTACGTGCAGGAACACGGCATCGTCGAATCCAAAGTGCGCGAAGGCAAGGACGCCGCGGCAGAAAAGTACGCCGACTACTTCAATTATTCCGAATCCATTAGCACCATCCCGTCGCACCGCGCGCTGGCGCTGTTTCGCGGACGGCGCGAGGACATGCTCGACGTGCGACTGCGGCTGGACAGCGAAGAAGAGCGACCCGGCTGGAGCGCGCCGCACAACCCCTGCGAGGCGCGCATCGCCAGCCGCTTCGGCATCCAGGATCAGGCCCGCCCGGCCGACCGCTGGCTGATGGACACCGCGCGCTTCACCTGGCGCGTCAAGAGCTTCATGCATCTGGAGCTGGAACTGATGGGCACGCTGCGCAGCAACGCCGAGACCGAAGCCATCAACGTGTTCGCGCGCAACCTCAAAGCCCTGTTGCTGGCCGCGCCGGCCGGGCCGCGCGTGACCATGGGGCTGGACCCCGGCATCCGCACCGGCGTGAAAGTGGCGGTGACGGACGCGACCGGCAAGGTGCTGGATACCGCCACCGTCTACCCGCATCAACCGCGCAACGACTGGGACGGTTCGCTGCACACGCTGGCCCGCCTCGCCGAGCAGCATCGTGTGGCGGTGATCTCCATCGGCAACGGCACCGCTTCGCGCGAGACCAACAAGCTGGCGCGCGACCTGATCAAGCTGCGGCCCGAATTAAGGCTCACCAGCGTGGTGGTGTCCGAGGCGGGCGCGTCGGTGTATTCCGCGTCCGAATTCGCCTCGCGCGAATTGCCCGACATGGATGTCTCGCTGCGCGGTGCGGTGTCCATCGCGCGCCGCCTGCAGGACCCGCTGGCCGAGCTGGTGAAGATCGATCCCAAATCCATCGGCGTCGGCCAATACCAGCACGACGTCAGCCAGTTCCAGCTGGCGCGTTCGCTCGATGCGGTGGTGG
>JADMKH010000245.1 GCA_018780025.1 Thiobacillus sp. | reverse complement strand
GCACGACATCGGCAAGAACATCGTCGGCGTGGTGCTCGGCTGCAACGGCTACGACATCGTCGATCTCGGCGTGATGGTGCCGGCGCAGAAGATTCTCGACGCCGCGCGCGAACACAAGGCCGACATCATCGGGCTGTCGGGTCTCATCACCCCCTCGCTGGAAGAAATGTCCCACGTGGCCAGGGAAATGCAGCGCCAGGGCTTCACCCTCCCGCTGTTGATCGGCGGCGCCACCACCTCGCTGGCGCACACCGCGGTGAAGATCGAGCCCCATTACGAACACCCGGTGGTGTATGTGAAGGATGCGTCGCGCGCGGTCGGCGTCTGTACGAAGCTGTTGTCGAACGATCTGCGCGACGCCTTTGTCGCCGAAACCCGCGCCGACTACGCGCAAACGCGCGAACGCCACCTCAAGCACAAGTCCGACACCGTGCGGCTAAAGCTGGCCGAAGCCCGTGCCCACAAGTTCACCATCGACTGGTCGCGCTACACTCCGCCTGCGCCCAAACAGCCCGGCGTCTATGTGTTGAAAGCCTACGACCTGGCGAAACTGGTTGAAATCATCGACTGGACGCCGTTCTTCGCCTCGTGGGAACTGCACGGCAAGTTTCCGAAAATCCTCGACGATGAAGTCGTCGGCGTGGAAGCCAAAAAACTCTACGCCGACGCCCAAGCCATGCTGAAGCAGATGATCGCGGAGAACTGGATCGAAGCGCGCGCGGTGTTCGGCCTGTTCCCGGCCAACACGATGAACGACGACGATATCGAAGTCTATACCGACGAATCGCGCACCCAGACGCTGATGACCTGGCACAACCTGCGCCAGCAGATGAAAAAGCCGGAAGGCCGCGCCAACCTGTGCCTCGCCGACTTCGTCGCACCCAAGGCCAGCGGGCTCAAGGATTATCTCGGCGCGTTTGTCGTCACCGCCGGCATCGGCGAGGACGAACGCGCCAAGGCCTTCGAAGCTGCGCACGACGACTACTCCGCGATCCTGTTCAAGTCGCTGTGCGATCGCCTCGCCGAAGCCTTCGCCGAGCACCTGCACCTGCGCGTGCGCCGCGAATTCTGGGGCTATGCGCATGAGGAAGCGCTCGCCAACGACGACCTGATCGCGGAAAAATACCAGGGCATCCGCCCCGCCCCCGGCTATCCGGCCTGCCCCGAACACAGCGAAAAAGCCGCCCTGTTCGACGTGCTCGACGCCACCGCCGCGATTGGCGTTGAACTCACCGAGAACTTCGCCATGTGGCCGGGCGCGGCGGTGTCGGGGTTTTATCTCTCGCACCCCGACAGCCAGTATTTCGCGGTGGCGAAAATCGAGCGCGACCAGGTCGAGGACTACGCCCGCCGCAAGGGCTGGGATATGGCAACGGCGGAACGCTGGCTGGCGCCGAATCTGGCCTACCAGCCTACTTGAGCCTGTATGGCAGGGCTTACCAGCCCTGCTGCTGCATCTTCTCCAGCCAGAACAACCCGATCACGGTCTTGGTTTCGCAGATTTTTCCGCTGCGCAGCCAGTCCATCGCCTCGCCGAACGGCACCCGCAGGATTTCTAGGAATTCGTCGTGGTCGCGGCCATGGTTGCCTTCCACAAGGCCGCGCGCCATATAAAAAGCCAGCCGCTCGTCGGAATAGCCGATGCAGGGGTAGATGGTGGTGACTTCGCGCCACTCGGCAGCGGTGTAGCCGGTTTCCTCTTCGAGTTCCCGCTTCGCGCAGCCGAGATCGTCCTCGCCGGGGTCGATCTTGCCGGCCGGCAATTCGATGAAATCGCGATGCAGCGGATAGCGGTGCTGGCGTTCCAGCAGCAGGTCGCCGTTGTCGAACACGGGAATGACGACGACGGCGCCCGGGTGAACGATGTATTCGCGCGTCGATTCGCGTCCATCGGGCAGGCGAACCCGGTCAAGCTTGACGTGCATCAGCCGGCCTTTGAAGACGGTTTCGCTGGCAAGTCCGGTTTCGGTGAGATCGGTAATTTCGTTTTTCATGGCCAATATAATAGCCACGGAGAGCCGAATCGCAGGCAAAAAAATGCCGGATTCTTGCGAACCCGGCAGGAAAGAGGAGTTTTGCTCCTCATTGCGGAGAACTTCCTTGCTTGCGGCGGAAACTGCAAGCAAGGCCATCCTACGAAGGGATGCAAAAAATGGCTATACAACTTTAGTTGTAGATGAAGGTTAACCACCTGTTTACATTGACTTTATTTTTTCACGAAGCGCTGAATATTGCCGTCTGCTGACCAATAATCGCTCATTCAGGCCTTCCAGCCGCAAAAAATGGCCGTCATCATCACCCGGCAATATGCCTATTTCATGGATCCGCGCACGCGCAACCAGACAGTTTCGATGGATGCGGATGAAGATTTCGTCAAACTCGGTTTCCAGCCGGGTGAGCGATTCCTCGATCAGGAACTCACGCGCCGAGGTACGCACCGTCACATATTTGAGTTCAGCCTTAAGATACAGGATATCTGCCAGCGGAATCAACACGATGCGACCTTTTTCGTTGACCGACAAATGCGTTCGGGCCTGAGGGAGTGCCTCGCGCAACTGATCCAGCATGGCTGCGCTTAGTTTGTGCGCCCGCGACAGGGCACGCACCAACCGGTCGGCGCGCACCGGCTTCAGCAAATAATCGACCGCATTCAAATCAAAAGCCTGGCAGGCATAGGCATCGTATGCGGTGCAAAAAATAATGACGGGCGGAGGAATCAGATGATTGAGGTGACCCGCGCACTCCAGCCCATCCATGACCGGCATGCGAATATCCAGCAGTACCGCATCAACTGACTGTTGCTGAACTTGAGCCAGTGCATCCAGCCCATTGCCAGCCTCGCCCACAATTTCGACGGGCAAGCGGTCCGCGCAATCCGCCAGAACGTCGCGCAGACGACGACGCGCAGGGGCCTCGTCATCGACGATGAACAGGCGAAGGGGCGGGCTGGGTGCGTTCACGGGTATAGGGAATAACGATATGCACTTGATAAACGGCGCCCAACGGCTCCAACTTGAGCTGCGCGTCGAGATCAAAATGCAGCAGCAGGCGCTCGCGGATGTTGGCAAGCGCGATGCGATTGCCCTTGTGGTGGCTGACTTGCGTGGCGATGGGGTTGCGTACGACGATGTGGACCTTGTCGGCGCTGAGATAGATATTGAGGCTGATTTCGCCGCCGTCGGGTTGCGGCTCGATGCCATGGTAGACCGCGTTTTCCACCAGCGGCTGGATAACCAGCGGCGGAATCAACGCGTCTCCCGGCATCTTGTTGATGTGCCAAACCACCTGCAGGCGATCGCCCAGGCGCAATTGTTCGAGTTCCAGATAAGCGCGCGTGAGCGCGACTTCGTCTTCCAATGGCACCAACTGGCTGGCGTTATTCATCAAGGCGCGGAACAGGTCAGCCATGTTTTCCAGTGCGTGCTCGGCCCGACGGGGGTCGCTGCGCACCAATGACAACACCGCATTCAGGCTGTTGAACAGAAAATGGGGACGGATCCGCGCCTGCAAGGCTTGCCGGCGCGCCGTGGTAATGGCGGGTGACAAGGCGCGGGCGCGCAGGTTGAAGTAAGCCAGCAGCCCTGCGCCCAGCAGCAAGGAAAAAACGGCCACCGCGGTCAATGAAAAAACACTCAACCCGGCCAGCAGCGGTTGCAGCCATAGCGTCGCCAGCACCGGCACCCCCACGCCAAGCGCCAGTGTGAAGCCGACGCCCAGTCGATAAGGCTGGCTGCGCAACCAGCGCCCCGCTGCGCACAAGGCCAGCAGCGTGAGCAACAAGGCGGGCTGTGCCAGCGCTGACAACTCAATAAACCCGGCCCCGAATGTCGACACATCCGAACTGCGTGCGACCACCCCCGCAACCAGCGCGGCTTCCACCGTCAACGCGATACGAAGGTTTACCCCCAAGTGACAGAAGTTCGGTAATTCGACCTGCCGGTTGTTATGATTCTTTCTTTTCATCCCCACCCTTTGCCCCATGAGCACGCCATCGACACCCCCGGACGGATCGCCCGCCGCCTGGTCCGGCCGGTTTTCCGAACCGGTTTCCGACATCGTCAAACGCTACACCGCGTCCATTTCCTTCGATTATCGGCTAGCCGAGTTCGATATTCAGGGTTCGCTGGCGCACGCCGCCATGTTGCACCACGTCGGCGTCCTCTCCAAGGAGGATCTGGCGGCGATTCAACGCGGCATGGCCGAGTTGCAGGCCGAGATTCGCGCCGGCCAGTTCGCCTGGTCGCTCGACAAGGAAGACGTCCACCTCAATATCGAGGCCGCGCTGACCGCGAAAATCGGCGACGCCGGCAAGCGCTTGCATACCGGTCGTTCGCGTAACGACCAGGTGGCAACCGATATCCGCCTCTATCTGCGCGACGCGATCGACCGCATTCTGGCGGGCCTCAAAGCCTGCCAAACTTCGCTCGTCGATCTGGCCGAGCAGCACACGGACACCGTCATGCCCGGCTTCACCCACCTTCAGGTGGCGCAGCCGGTCACTTTCGGTCATCACCTGCTGGCCTACTTCGAGATGCTGGCGCGCGACGCCGAGCGCATGGCCGACTGCCGCCGCCGCGTCAACCGGC
>JADMKH010000107.1 GCA_018780025.1 Thiobacillus sp. | reverse complement strand
TGGTGCGCGCGCCGATCGCGCCCCAGCTCACCAGGTCGGCGATGTATTGCGGCGAGATCAGATCGAGGAACTCGGTGGCGCAGGGCAGGCCGATTTCGTTGATTTCCAGCAACAGCTTGCGCGCCAGGCGCAGGCCTTCATTGATATCGAAACTCTCGTCCAGATGCGGATCATTGATCAACCCCTTCCAGCCCACCGTGGTGCGCGGTTTTTCAAAGTAAACGCGCATGACGATAACCAGATCATGTGCGAGCTCATCGGCCAGCGGCTTCAGTTTCCGGGCGTATTCCAACGCCGCTTTCGGGTCATGGATGGAACACGGGCCGACGATGATGAACAGGCGGTCGTCGGCCCCGCGCAGCACGTCGTGAATGGCACTGCGTGCGTGCGCCACGTGCGCGTGCACGGTTTCGCTGGCGCGCAGCTCGCGCATGATCTGCATCGGGGCGAGCAATTCACCGCTTTGCTCGATGCGGGTATCGTCGGTTCGGGTTGCTGTCATCTTCAGACTCCGTATGTGCGCTGACCCACAGCGGCTTAAACAAAAAACCGCCAGCAGGCTGGCGGTTTCGTCAAGGCTCTGTGCTGTTCGTCTCAGCGCCTCCCGACCGCCATGGGCGTGGGATAAAAGCAGCTAAAAAAGAACCAAATGGCCGTATTCATTCGCGTCAGTTTATCAAAACCCACGCGGCTGCGCCAACCGCATTAAAGAATAGAAGATTTATGCCGTAATTTTCGCTGCGGTGTCATTCTTATAACGGTTGCAAACAAGGGTACAACAAAGAACGATTATGGCTAACGGCACAAACACCCTGAATCCGGGTCAGGATTTGCGGCGCGACAAGCGCTTTGAGGTTTCGCAGGCAGCCCTTATCTCCCAGCCAGGACACCCCGACGTAGCCTGTGAAATTCGTGATTTCTGCCAAGGAGGCTTGTTCCTAAAGTTCACCCAGCCGGAAGCGGCAATAGCCTCTTTGGGTCAACGCACGGATTCTGCGGTGGAGATTGTATTTACGCCCAGTTCAAACCAGTCCGCCCAGACCTTTCGTACTGCCGCGAAAATCAAACGCATGAGTCCTCTCGGCGTGGGCGTGGTGTTTAATCGTCAGCCCATAGACGCATTGCGCGCGCTACAAAAGCTGCGCATGGCCGAACATCGAAAGAGAATCACTGCCCTGCCGGCTTCCGGAGCGCATCAGTTGCGCGAAGCCTGCACCGCCCTGCTAAATGACACGCTCCTGCAAGCACACGACCATCTAACAGGCCTTTTAAATGACAACCTTAATGCTGCAGCGACCCTGGCTTCAGGGATTGCCGAACATAACGGCCTGCTCAACGCTACACATGAATTCACAAACCACGCGGCAACAATGCAAGCCCGCTTTTTGCAAGGCGTGCTGGATGCGCTGGAAAACGCCCGATCCGAACAAGCCGCCGCCCTAAACAACACCAAAAACGACGGACTTGCGCTGATTGATGAGGTGCACTTTGAAAACTGGCTTGCCACGTCATCCGAGGCCCTCAGACTGGAAGAACTGTTTCGTGAGCAACTGGACGATATCGAGCCCCGGATTGGGCAACTATTCAATTTCAGCTGCGACCGTAGCAACAACCCATTTGGCCCCGCGATCATTACCCATGCTTATCGCAGCGTTGTAGAGGATGTAGCCGTTTCAAACCGCGCACGTCAAGTGGCCTACTCCACGTTGCGCGAAATACTGTCGTATGAGCTTGCGCCGCTCTATGCCGAGCTTCTCGTTTTACTGCCCGTTTCGCAAGCCGAGATCAAGCATCAACAAAGCGCCGACACCTCGCCGGCACAGGATGCGGCGTCTGACGCCCCGGTATCGGAAGGCAATACGCAGGCCGAGGCTGCCGCTTCATCCGCATCCGCCCTATCACCACCCACCGCTGCGCCGCCAGCAAAAGGCACCCTCAGTCGCCTGACGGGCTCGTTGCTGGACTTCTTTCGCGGGGCAACGCCGCAAGCTCAGAATCCGGCACATGCGGGTTCGGCGCCCGCGCAGGCAACATCTTTCCCTGGCATGCCCGTATCCTCGCCGTCACAGCCGGGCAGCACCGCTCAACGCCCCACCGGCACCCGGCCCATGATGACGCCTCCCGGCGTGGCACATTCGCCGGTATTGCAGCGTCTGTCTGCGGCCGGCGCGCTTCCGGTCAATGCCACACCGGAGATGCAGCGCTCGGTGGACATGTTTGGTGCCCTATTCGACACCATGCAAGCTGAGCGCTCAATCATCGAAGGCGCCCGGCCAATGTTCCAGCAGATGGAATCGAGCCTCCTCAGGCTGGCGATGGACGATCCGCAATTTTTGTCCTCCCCCGCACACCCGGCGCACAAGGTATTGAACACACTCGACCGCATCAGCATGGCCGCGGGGGACGACGGCAAGATCGCCGATGCCCGCTTGTTACGTCTGATGAACCGCTGGACTGACCGCATCAACGCTGAAGCGGACAAAAATCCGGGCGTATTCGAAGAAGCGCGCACCCAGCTGGAGCGCGTGGTCAAACCGCTGCTGAACGAACGGGCTGCACGGGTGTTCCGCCTGCAGGAAATGTGCGAGGGTCGGCAACGCGCTGAAGTCGCCAAACAGCGCATTCTGAATGACCTGCTGGCGCGGATGGGCGAGCGCAAAGTCCCCAATGCGGTGATCGAACTGCTCAACGGAGGCTGGCGCAATGTGTTATTGATGGCTGAATTACGCCATGGCGTTGATAGCGAGGAAGCAGCCGAAGCGTGGCAGGTATTGCAGCAATTATGCGCATGGCTCGATCCCGAGCTGATCGAGTCGCCCGTCACGGCTGAAATCCAGGGTTTGCTGCAGCGCATCGACCAGGCGCTGACACAAGTGTGCGCCGATAAACTCGCCCAGGATCGTATCGTCGACCACCTTGCTGCCGCATTGTTTGATGAAAACAAATCGCAACATCAACACACTTCAGTCGCAGCGCGCCTGAACGATGCAACAAGCGAACCCCTCAGCGAATCGCAGGACACGCTGGTTGAGCGTTTGCGCGTAGGCGACTGGCTACAGTTCAAATCGATGAATGCCCCGCTCAATTTAATCTGGATAGGCGACCAGCCACCGGTTTACGTATTTGCTAACTATCGCGGGATCAAAAAACTCGATCTCAAGCGTCCGGATTTCCTGGGCATGCTTGAAAGCGGCGGAGCGGAATGGACGGAAGACATGGAACTCCCGCTGATGGATCGCTCCTACAGCGCAATGATCCAGAAAATGCAGCGCGACCTGCTGTGGCAATCATCGCACGACACCGCAACCGGCCTTGCCAACCGCAAGAGCTTCTTCCGTGCCATTCGACGTAACTGGTTACGCAACCTGGAAAGCGGCAGCGGTTACACCATTGGGGTGATCCAGCTCGATATCAGCAACCCGGCGGGAGAGCCGATCGGCGCTGAAATTCGCACCCTTGTCCTGCGTGAACTCGCCCAATTGTTGCCCGCACAACTGTCCACCAGCGCACTGCTTGCGCGTGCGGGTGAATCCGGTCTCTCCTACTGGATTCAGGCGGCTGATAGCGAATCAGCAGTTGCCCATGCCGAGGCGTTGCAACAGTTCATCACCCGACACCCCCAGAAAATCGATGGCACGCGCTACCCGGTCAAAGCCGCCATCGGCCTGATGTGGGCCAACGATTGCCTCAGCCCCGAAGCCTATTACGACAACGCCAACGCCGCGTGTACGCGCGCGCGCGAATCCCACGCTGCCGTCATGCTTTACGACAGTGAAGCCCAGGACAGTGGCGTGCTGGCATTGGCGCAATGGGCACACGAATTGACGGCCATACTCGTCAACAACCAGCTCAGCCTCAATTGCCAACCCGTGGTGAACGCTGCCGATGCAACACGCACCCCGATTTATCACGAAATTCTGCTTCATCCCAGCGCAAGCAATGAAAAAATCGCAACACGCGATTTGATCAATATTGCGGAGCGTTTGCAACGCAGCGCCGAAATTGACCGCTGGGTAGTACGCAAGGTTTTTCAGTGGATGCGCGACCATGCCGACAAGGTCGCCTCACTGGGCGGCTTTGCAATCAACTTGTCCGGTCAGTCGATCACGAATCCCCTGTTCCTGAAATTCATCCTCGCTGAATTTGCAAGCGGCGACCTTCCCGGCGAAAAAGTCATTTTCGAAATCAGCGAAATCGATGCGATCGACGGCCACGCCCAAACCCAGCTATTCATGCGGCAGCTTCAACGCCACGGCTGTCGCTTCACGCTCGACGAATTTGGCGCGGGCTCCAGCTCATTCACCCGCATGAAGAGCATGAAACTCGATTACCTGAAAATCGACCGCACCCTGGTGCGCGAAGTCACAAGCAGCATGATCGACGAAGCATTGGTGCGGTCGATTGTAGAAACCGGCAGCTTCCTCGGAATCAAGACGGTGGCCGGATATATCGAAGACGATGAAACACGCATCAAGCTTGGCGAGATGGGAGTGGATTGCATGCAGGGGTATTTGTTTGGGGAGCCGGTGGCGCTGGAAAGTCTGGCCTGATGCTGCCGTTCATTGCGCGGCGCAGCGCCGAATCCCGCGTAGGTT
>JADMKH010000299.1 GCA_018780025.1 Thiobacillus sp. | reverse complement strand
CGTGCTGGGCGACACCGGGCTGAACTTCGGCGCCGGCATGAGCGGCGGCATGGCCTTTGTGGTCGACGACGCAGGCGACTTCATGTCGAAGACCAACAAGGAAATGGTCGAGCTGACGCGCATCACCCACGACGAAACCGAGCCCTTCCGCGTGTTTCTCAAGGCGCAAGTCGAACGCCATGCCGCATTGACGGGAAGCGCACACGCCAAGGCATTGCTGGCTGATTTCGACGCCACGCTGGCGCGCGTCTGGCTGGTCAAGCCGAAGCGGATTTCAATTGAAGATCTGGTCGAGGACATCCCCGGCCAGAAACGTGAAGCAGTAGCCGTCTGAAAGGAGCAGGCATGGAAATCGACCTGTTGGAAGAAGCCAAAAAACGGCCCTTCGCCGAAAAGATGCAACTGGTCGAAGACCTGTGGGATGCGATAGCGGCGGAGGCGGCGCAGCAACGCCTTTCCGACGCGCAACGACAATTGCTCGAAGCCCGCTTGCGCGAAAGCGATGCCAATCCGGACGACGGCAAGCCCTGGGATGAAGTCCGGGCGGAAATCGAACGCTCCCTGTGAAGCTCGTCGTCAGCACCAAGGCGCAGCGCGAAATCCGGAACGCGACGGTATGGTACGAAGAACAGACGCGAGGGTTGTCGGCGGAATTTCTTCGCGCAATCGAATTGAATCTCGGTTACGTGCAACGTAACCCATTGCTGTTTGCGGAAACGCTGCCGGGCTTGCGCAGAATTGGTTTGCGACGGTTTCCTTACAGTCTTTTCTATCGTATCCGCGACGAAAAAATCACTGTCCTGGCCTGCCTGCACCAGCACCGCGACCCGCAGGACTGGCCACACAATTGAACGATGAGAGTTGAGAAGTAACTATGGGTGACGTATTCCAGTTTTTGAAGCAGGCACGACGCGACGGCGACAAGACCGATGCGGCGGTGCGCAAGCATGAGTTCCGCGAAATCTACGCGCCGATGGACGCCGGGCACGCGCAGGAGCAGGCCGGCCGCTGCCTGGAGTGCGGCAACCCCTACTGCGAGTGGAAGTGCCCGGTGCACAACTACATCCCCAACTGGCTCAAGCTGGTGGAAGAAGGGCGTTTGTTTGAAGCGGCGGATTTGTCGCACCAGACCAATTCACTGCCCGAAGTGTGCGGCCGCGTCTGTCCGCAGGACCGCCTGTGCGAAGGCGCCTGCACGCTGAACGACGGCTTCGGCGCAGTCACCATCGGCCAGGTCGAGAAATACATTTCCGAAGAAGCCTTCAAGGCGGGCTGGCGTCCGGATACGTCCAATGTCGTGCCGACCGGCAAGAAGGTCGCCGTCATCGGTGCCGGGCCTGCCGGACTGGGCTGCGCCGACGTGCTGGCGCGCAGCGGCGTGAAGCCAGTGGTGTTCGACCGCTACGACGAGATCGGCGGCCTGCTCACCTTCGGCATCCCCGAATTCAAGATGGAAAAATGGGTGATGACGCGCCGCCGCGAAGTGCTCGAAGGCATGGGCGTCGAATTCCGCCTCAACACCGAAATCGGCAAGGATGTCTCGATGCAGGCCCTGCTCGACGAATACGACGCCGTGTTCATGGGCATGGGCACCTACACCTACATGAAGGGCGGCTTCCCCGGCGAAGACCTGCCCGGCGTGCTGGAAGCGCTGCCATTCCTGATTTCCAACGTGCGCAAATGCCTCGACCTGATGAAGCCGGACGAGGCATACCAGGACATGAAGGGCCTGCGCGTCGTGGTACTGGGCGGTGGCGACACCGCGATGGACTGCAACCGCACTTCCATCCGCCAGGGCGCGGAATCGGTCATGTGCGCCTACCGCCGCGACGAGGCAAACATGCCCGGCTCCAAGCGCGAAGTCGGCAATGCCCGGGAAGAAGGCGTGCAATTCCTGTGGAATCGCCAGCCGGTCGAAATCGTCGGCCATGGAAAAGTCGAAGGCGTCAAGCTGGTGACCACCGAGCTCGGCCCTGCGGATGCGCGCGGCCGCCGCACCCCGGTGGTGATTCCGGGCTCGGAAGAAATCATTCCGGCCGACCGCGTCATCGTCGCCTTCGGTTTCCGTCCCAACCCGCAGCCATGGTTCGAACAGCATCAAATTGCTATCGACGCGGGTGGCCGCGTCATCGCCAAAGGTCAGCCATACACGTTCCAGACCGCCAACCCGAAAATCTTCGCCGGCGGCGACATGGTGCGCGGCTCCGATCTGGTGGTCACCGCCGTGTACGAGGGGCGCGAGGCAGCCAAAGGCATACTGGGTTATCTCGACCTGCTGTAATTTGCCGTTTGCGCGTGGGCGAACCCCGCCAACGCGCCCATCAATCGGGGTATGCTGAAACCATGCCACCGATTTTTGCGCGTATGCTGCCCAGCCCCTATTACCCCCGCTCCTTCACCATTCTGGTCATCGTCGCAATGGGGGTGCTGACCGTGCCGCTCGCCAGCGGCCTGATCAATGCGATACACATTCTGCAGGACGTGGTCGACACCCAACGCCAGTTCACTCGCTCCAGCCTCGCCATCACGCGCGACGTGCGGCAGGTTGTCGAATCGATTAGCGAGCTGCAGCGCGCTGCCGGGCAATACCATCTGCTGCAGGACGCGGACTTCGCCCCCACGCTGCGGATGCGCTTCGAGGATTTGCAGGCGCTGTTGACGCGGCTCGATGCGCAGCTTGTCGACGCCCCTTCCCGCACCACCCTGAACGTACTGATCAGCCGCAGCCAGGCGCTGATCCCCCAGCTGCAACCCGGCACCTTTCTCGACAGCGCCCGCTTCAATGCGCTCGACCCCAGCTTCGACCTCCTCCACGAATCGGCGCGCACCCTGCTATCGCAGGCCGACACCGCAGTGCAGCAGGAGTTGCTGGCGCTCGAAACGACCATCCAGTCCACCCGCCAGCGCCTCATCATGCTGGCGCTGGCGCTGATTCCGTTGACGCTGCTGCTGGCAGCGGTGTTTTCCTGGATGATCAACCGTCCGATCAAGCAGCTCAAAACTTCGATCCAGCAGCTGGGGCGGGCCAATCTGGACCCCTTGCCGACCATCAGCGGGCCGCAGGACATGATCGAGCTGGGGCGCGAAATTGACTGGTTGCGGCAGCGTTTACAAGCACTGGAAGAACAGAAGCTGCGCTTCCTGCGTCACGTCTCGCACGAGCTGAAAACCCCGCTCGCCTCCTTGCGCGAGGGCGTCGGCCTGCTGGGCGACGAGCTTGCGGGCAACCTGAATACAGGCCAGCGCAGCATTGTCGAAATCATGGACAGCAGCAGCCGTGAATTGCAGCAGCGCATCGAAGACCTGCTGCGCTACAGCAATCTCGTGCGCGACGATGCGCAGCCTCCGGCCACGCCGCAATCGCTTGCCGATGCGCTCACGGCGGTGCTGGCACGGCACAAGTTGCCGTTGAGCGCGCGCCGCATTCAGGTCGAAACCCGTATTGCAGCCACCACCCTGAATATTGATCGCAGTCAGCTGGAAACCATCCTCGACAACCTGCTGTCGAACGCCATCAAGTTCAGCCCGGAAGATGGCCGTATCCTGGTGGACAGCGCGCTTGTCGATGGCTCCGTTACGCTGTGGGTATGCGATCAGGGCCGGGGCATCCCGGAAGCCGAACGCAGCCCGATTTTCGAACCTTTCTTTCAAGGCGCACACCAACCTGACAGCGCGATCAAGGGCAGTGGGCTTGGCTTGTCGATTGTGCGTGAATATATGCTGGATGCCGGTGGCCATATCGAAGTCATCGCGCGTCCTCCCTGGACAACCTGTTTCCGCTTAACCTGGCCCCTGCCAACATGACCCTTCAATCCGGATTGCTCGCAGGCCTGTTGCTGACGCTGAGCGCCTGCGCCCTCCCCCCCGAATGGCCCGCACCCCACGCGCGCCAGGCCGAACCTGCCGCGTCGGTCTTGATCGGCGAGCTGGCACGCGTGTCGGCGTTGTCCGCCGAACAGCGCCGGCGCGAACTGGCCGAACTGGAAGGCGCCCGGCTTGACGACGCCCGGCGTTTTCAACTGGCCGCGCTGCTCGAACGCGACGACAGCGTCGAAGCGCTCGAACGCAGCCTGAAAAACCTCACCGCGATCGGCGATCAGGATTCCCGCTCACAGTCCCTGATCGAGCTGATGAAAAAATCGCTCAAGGCGCGCATCGAAATCAAGCAGCTCGCTGCGCGCAATACTGAATTGCAGAACAAGCTCGACCAGATCAAAGCCCTGGAAAAATCCTTGCAGCAGCGCAACTCGCCCTTCAAAACCCCATGAAAAAACCGCAGATATTGCTGGTCGATGACGATGCAGGCTTACGCAAGCTGATCACGCTGCGCCTGGAAGCCAACGGATTCCGGGTCGATGCTGTCGATAGCGGCGAAGCCGCATTGGGCCAACTGGCAGTGACACGTCCGGATGCGGTGCTGACCGACATGCAGATGAGCGGCATGGACGGCATGGCGCTGTTCAATACCATCCATGCACGCGACCCGTCGTTGCCCGTGATCGTGCTCACCGCGCACGGCACGATTCCCGATGCGGTCGCCGCCACCCAGCGCGGGCTGTTCGGCTATCTGACCAAACCCTACGATGCCCCCACCCTGATCGATCTGC
>JADMKH010000028.1 GCA_018780025.1 Thiobacillus sp. | reverse complement strand
ACGGCCGGGGTCGAACGGGTGGGCGATGTAGCCGATATCGGACACCGCTTTCAGGATCGCCGACAGCTGGATGCGGCTGTTGTCCCAGCGTACCCGCGCGCGGCGGGTGGCATAGTTGATCTCGACCGAGAGCACGCCGGGCAGCCCGGCGATGTGGCGCTCGTTCAGCCAGATGCACGCCGCGCAGACAATGTTTTCCAGGATCAGCGCGGCCTCGCGGATGTGCTCCGCTTCGACTCTGACAAAGCTTTCCTGGATTTCGGGCAGGTCGTACAGCCCCAGTTTCGCGAGCTCGGTTTCGGCCTCGCGTGGGGTGGCGGGCAGCGCCGTGCGGTGGGTGTAATAGGCGCCCTGGCCGCTATCGATGATGGTTTGCGCCACCGCCTGGCAGCCACGGCAGCAGGTAGCCTGGACCTTGTCTTCGAACTGGATAGGGTATTCGGCACCGTCAGGAACGGGCAGGCCGCAGTGAAAACAGCCCGAAAAAAAAGGGGCGTTCACGAGCCCAGGAGAGAGACTCATAAACCGCCCCGAAAGAGGATGATGGTGCGCGACAAACCCGGGAGAGAGGTCGGACTTGCCGTTATCCTCAGGGAAAACGGGTGATCAGAAACGGAACCCGTAGCCGATGCCGAAAACGAGCGGATTGATCTCCAGGTCGGTGACCTTGGCGCCCGCAGTCGTTTTGACCGTGGTATCGATCCAGATTTTTTTAATGTCGAGGTTGAGATAGCCATTTTTGCTTACTGCAATGTCCACGCCTGCCTGCAAGGCGCCGCCGAAGCTGTTGCTATCGACCTTGAGACCGGGTAAATCAACATTATAGAAGCGAGTGTAGTTCACGCCCGCTCCCACATAAGGCTTGATCGTGGACGTGGGGTTGAAATGGTACTGAACCGTCACCGTCGGTGGCAGGTGATTCAGTTTGCCGAGGCTAACACCGTTCAGCGTGACTTCATGGCGCGCAGTGGCCAGAATCAGTTCTACACCGATGTTCGGTGTCACGAAATAGGTGAAATCGACTTCCGGTACCCATTCACTGGATACATCGAGCCCTGCCAGACTGGAACTGACATCCGGTGCGATATCGATGGCGCGTACACGCATCATCCAGTTGTCAGCCAGGGCAGTGGCGGGCAGTGCGGCAATCAGGGCGGCGGTAATAAGGGTGCGTTTCATGGTCACAACTCCTGTTGGTTAATTTAAGATAAGCAAATCTTAATATAAAGCATTGGGGGCGGCAAACAATTTTTGCTTCCGCTACCATGGCGATATGCGCGAACGTCTCCAAAACGCCACATACTTTCCGCCGGTCGAAACCGCGCTCAAGGACCCCAATGGCCTGCTGGCGATGGGCGGCGACCTCTCGCTTGAGCGTTTGCTGGACGCCTATCAGCACGGCATTTACCCCTGGTTTAATCCCGGCGAGCCCATCCTGTGGTGGAGCCCAGACCCCCGTATGGTGCTGGTGCCGGATGAAATTCGCGTTACACGGTCACTCGCCAAGCGCATCCGAAATGGCGGCTTCGAGGTGCGCGCCGACACCGCCTTTGCCGACGTGATGCGGGCCTGCGCCGCACCGCGAGACGCCGCCGCCGGCACCTGGATTTCGCCGGACATGGTGGCGGCCTATACCCGATTGCATCAGGCGGGCTATGCCCATTCGGTGGAAACCTGGCACAACGGCGAATTGGCGGGGGGCTTGTATGGGGTGGCGATCGGCCGCATGTTTTATGGCGAGTCGATGTTCAGCCGCATGCCGGATGCCTCCAAGGTGGCGCTGGTGCGGTTGGCGCAACAGTTGCAGCAGTGGGGATTCGGGCTGATCGATTGCCAGATGGAAACACAACATCTTGCCAGCCTGGGTGCCCACACCGTGCCGCGCAGCGTGTTCACAGCGCAACTGGCGGACTTGGTAAACTTAACCCATCAGCCTGGCCCCTGGACTTTTGATGCACCTGACTGAACCCCCGCTACAACGCATTCAGTTTTACCTGACCGCATCCTACGACTGCAGCTATCTGCCGGGTCAGCAGGCGCGCTCGCAGGTGGCCACGCCCACGCATCTGATCGAAGGCGGCGCTTACAGTGCGCTGATCCGCGCCGGGTTTCGTCGCAGCGGACAGTTCACCTACCGCCCGCACTGCGAGGAATGCCAGGCCTGCGTGCCGGTTCGTGTCGAGGTCGACAGGTTCGTGCCCAACCGTACCCAGCGCCGCTGTCTCAAGCGCAACCAGCACCTCTCGGCGCGTTTTTTCCCGCTGGACTTCAAGGACGAGCATTACGCGTTGTATCGCGCCTATCTCGGCAGCCGCCACGCCGGCGGCGGCATGGATAAGGACGGCCCCGAGCAGTACACGCAGTTTTTGCTGTCGTCCAACGTCGATACGGTGATGGTTGAATTCCGCGACGGCGAGATGCTGGTCATGGTTGCCGTGATCGATCAGGTTCAAAATGGTTTATCGGCGGTTTACACTTTCTTTGATCCTGCGCGCGAGCAGGACAGCCTCGGCGTGTATGGCGTGCTGTGGCAGATCGAACTGGCGCGGCGGCTGGAAATTCCCCATCTCTATCTCGGCTACTGGATCGGCGAAAGCCGCAAGATGGCCTACAAGAAACAATATGCTCCACTCGAAGGCCTGATCGATGGACGCTGGCAGGTGCTCGACGCATGAGGCAATGGGGATGGGTCGTTTTGGTGGCGCTGCTGAATGGCTGCGCGCTCACTGTGAGCAACCCGCGCGCGCTGCTGCTGATCGACAGCTTTGTTCCGCTGGCGAGCGATGCGCGCGTCTGGGTCGAGCCGGGTTTTGAAGACTATGGCGAGCGCGTGGCGAGCGCGTTGCCTGCCGCCATCGCCCAGGTCGAGGCCGCGCATTACCGCGTTTTTGCTAGTACGCCGCGTGTCTATGTATGCGGCAGCGCAGAATGCTTCAAGCGTTATGTGTTGACACCCCGGCTCTCCGCCGCCGTTGTCCCGGACAACCGTCTGATCCTGTCGCCCAACCTCAATGGCCGCGAAGCCCATCGCCTGCCTTCGCTGCTGACCCACGAACTGGCGCATCTACACCTGGGGCAGCGCATCGGCCACTATCACAGCAGCCTGCCGGTCTGGTTCCACGAAGGCTGGGCCTCGCTGGCGGCCAATGGCGGCGGCGCCGAATACACAACTGACGATCAGGCCTACGCAGCGATTCGCGAAGGGCGTCGGGTTAATCTCACCGTGCGCGACACCTTCGACAAACGCCATCGCGCGCCCGCATCCGGGCTGAGCATTCACGCGTTCTATCGCCAGTCCTTTCTGCTGGTGAGCTGGCTCAAAGCGCAGGATGAAGCCCGCTTCCGCGATCTGGTGCTTGCCATTCAGGACAATGCCGATTTCGATATCGCCTTCTGGAATATCTATGGCCGGGCGCCCGACACCCAGCTCTCGGCCTTTTACGATGGCGTTCCAAGCGATAATCAATCCACCCAAGCCGCACCCGCCGGCCCTTAACTTCAATCTCGCCATGAAACCCTACCTCGATTTGATGCGCCACGTGCTCGAACACGGCACCCAAAAAAATGACCGCACCGGCACCGGCACCCTCTCAGTGTTTGGCTGGCAAATGCGCTACAACCTTGCCGAAGGCTTCCCGCTCGTCACCACCAAGAAATGCCATCTGCGCTCCATCCTCCACGAACTGCTGTGGTTTTTGCAGGGCGACACCAACATCAAGTATCTGAAGGAAAACGGTGTCTCGATCTGGGACGAGTGGGCCGATGAAAACGGCAACCTCGGCCCGGTCTACGGCCACCAGTGGCGCAGCTGGCCCAAGCCGGACGGCGGCACCATCGACCAGATCAGCGAAGTGGTGAACACCCTCAAGACCAACCCCGATTCGCGCCGCATCATCGTCTCGGCCTGGAACGTCGCCGACCTCGACAAGATGGCGCTGGCGCCGTGCCACGCCTTCTTCCAGTTCTACGTCGCCGACGGCAAGCTGAGCTGCCAGCTCTATCAGCGCAGCGCCGACATCTTCCTCGGCGTGCCGTTCAACATTGCGTCCTATGCACTGCTCACGCTGATGATGGCGCAGGTCACGGGCCTGAAGCCCGGCGACTTCGTCCACACCCTGGGCGACGCGCATCTGTATTCCAACCACCTCGAACAGACGCGCGAGCAGTTGAGCCGCGAGCCGCGCCCGCTGCCGACGATGACCCTGAATCCGGAAGTGAAGGACATCTTCGCGTTTCGTTTCGAGGATTTCACCCTCAGCGGCTACGACCCGCACCCGGCAATCAAGGCCCCGGTCGCGGTATGAGTGAATTGACGAAACCCCGCATCAGCGTCATCGCCGCGCTCGCCAAAAACCGCGTCATCGGTATTGAAAACCGCCTGCCCTGGCGCCTGCCGGAAGACCTCGCCCACTTCAAGGCGCTCACCCTCAACCACCCCATCCTCATGGGCCGAAAAACCTTCGAATCGCTCGGCCGCCCGCTGCCCGGGCGAACCAACATCGTCATCACCCGCAATCCCGACTACTGCAAGGACGGCTGCCTGGTCGCCGCCTCCATCCCCGCCGCGCTCGCGCTGTGCGCGGATGCCGACGAAGTTTTCTTCATCGGCGGCGC
>JADMKH010000148.1 GCA_018780025.1 Thiobacillus sp. | reverse complement strand
CATCACGAGCGTCTGCTCAACAGCGCCGGCCAGCTGGCACGCAACACGCGCGATCTGCAGGAAGCCGTGATGTCGATCCGCATGATGCCGATGGACTACGTGTTTTCGCGTTTTCCGCGCATGGTGCGCGACCTGGCAGGCAAGCTCGGCAAGAAAGTCGAGTTTATTACACGCGGTGCGGCAACCGAGCTCGACAAAGGGCTGATCGAGCGCATTGTCGATCCGCTGACCCACCTGGTGCGCAACAGCGTAGACCACGGTATCGAAATGCCCGAAAAGCGCCGTGCTGCCGGCAAAAGCGAAACCGGCAAGCTGACCCTGTCAGCCGCGCATCAGGGCGGCAACATTGTGATCGAGGTCAGCGACGACGGCGGCGGTTTGAATCGCGACAGAATTCTTGCCAAGGCCAGGCAGCAAGGCCTTCCCGTATCGGACAGCATGCCTGATAGCGAAGTCTGGCTGCTCATATTCGCTCCCGGCTTTTCCACAGCGGAAGCGGTGACCGATGTGTCCGGTCGCGGCGTCGGCATGGATGTGGTCAAGCGCAACATCGCGGCGATGGGCGGAATCGTGGAAATTCGCTCGGTTACCGGCGCCGGTACCACCATCGCCATTTCGTTGCCGCTGACCCTGGCGATTCTCGATGGCATGTCGGTCAAGGTGGGCGAGGAAGTTTATATTCTGCCACTCGGCTACGTCATCGAATCCCTGCAGCCGACCGCTGCCGACGTCAAGGAAATTGCAGGGCAGGGAAAAGTGGTCAAGATCCGCGAAGAGTATTTGCCGCTGATTCCGTTGCATCAGATTTTCGCAATTGAACCGAATTTCACCGATCCGTCGCAGGGCATCGTCGTCATTCTTGAAGCCGACGGTAAAAAAGCGGCCTTGCTGGTCGACAACCTGGTCGGGCAGCAGCAGGTTGTCGTCAAAAATCTGGAGTCGAATTTCCGCAAGGTGGCAGGCATTTCCGGCGCCACCATTCTGGGTGACGGCGGCGTTTCCCTGATTCTCGACGTGTCCGCGTTGCTGCGCTCAAGTCGCCAGCTTAACGCCGACCCCGTCTTTTCCTGAAGCCGGACAACGCCAGCCAGTGCAGATCCAAGCAGACAAGCCAAAGGACACGATCCATGTCATACAACACACAGACACAAGCACAAACCGATGCCGGAGAAGTTGAAGGGAAAGAGTACCTGGCCTTCACGCTGGGCCAGGAAGAATACGGAATCGACATCCTGCGCGTGCAGGAAATTCGCGGCTACGAGCCGGTCACCCGTATCGCCAATTCTCCCGATTTCATCAAGGGCGTGGTCAATTTGCGCGGCATTATCGTGCCGGTCGTCGATATGCGCATCAAGTTCAGTCTGGGCACGCCCACCTACGACCAGTTCACGGTAGTGATCATTCTGAGCATTGCCGGCCGGGTGATGGGCATGGTGGTGGACAGTGTCTCCGATGTGATGACGCTATCGCCGGAACAGGTGAAGCCCGCCCCCGAGATGGGAACGAGCTTCGACAGCGATTACCTCATCGGCCTCGGCACGCTCAACGAGCGCATGTTGATCCTGGTGGATATCGAGAAGCTCATGTCCAGTCCCGAAATGGGGCTGATCGAAAAAATCGCGGCCTGATCCATCGCCGCGCTTCATCCATATCATCCAAGCAAATTTTAGGGAGTTTGAAATGTTCAAGAACCTCAGCATCAAATCGCGAATGATCTTTGTGATCGGCTTTCTTTCCGTTTTGCTGTTGGGAATCGGGGTATTGGGCCTCGCCAGTCTGAATGCCACTAACAACGCGTTGGAGACTGTCTATAAGGACAGGGTGGTTGCGCTGGGGCAGCTGGAAAAAATTTCTGCATTGATCAATATCAATCAGATTCTGGTTGCTGAATCGGTTGCCGGCCAGTTGTCTGCTTTCCCTGAAGATGTCGGGATGGTCGACAAGCGCGTGGTGGAGCTCAAGAACGGGATAACGGAAATCGACTCGATCTGGAAAGCCTACATGGCGACCCAGTTGACGGTTGAAGAAGAGAAACTTGCCAAAGCGTTCGATGCCGATCGCAAGGTATATGGCCGGTCCGGTCTGCTGCCGGCAATTGCGGCCTTGTCCGGCCACGATTTTCAGCAGGCAGGCGAAGTCTTGCAGGGGCCGATGAAAGAGGCTTACCCATCGGTTCGGAACAGTGCGGTGGCGCTTATCAAGCTCCAGCTCGATGTTGCCAAAGGCGAATACGAGGCATCGGAGTCCCGCTATGCGATGGCACGCAACTTATCGATCGCCGTTATCGGTTTTGGCGTGCTGCTGGCTGGCCTGATCGGTTTCTGGCTGATCCGTGCGATCTCCGGTCCGTTGAATGAAGCGGTCCGGATTGCCGAGAGTGTTGCGGCGGGCGACCTCACGCAGCGCATCGAGGTGCGCAGCCAGGACGAAACCGGAAAGTTGATGCAGGCCATGAAAAAGATGAACGAGAGCCTGGTCAATGTCGTCAGCCAGGTCCGCACCGGCACCGACAGCGTCGCCACTGCCTCGAACCAGATTGCCGCCGGCAACCTCGACCTGTCGAGCCGCACCGAAGAGCAGGCATCCAGCCTGGAAGAAACCGCCAGCTCGATGGAAGAGCTGACCAGCACCGTCAAGCAGAACGCCGAGAACGCGCGCCAGGCCAACCAGCTGGTCGTCTCCACCGCCGACATCGCGGTCAAGGGCGGCCAGGTCGTCGGCAAAGTCGTCGACACCATGGACTCGATCAAGCAGAGCTCGCGCAAGATTGCCGACATCATCGGCGTCATCGACGGCATTGCCTTCCAGACCAACATTCTGGCGCTGAACGCCGCGGTCGAAGCCGCACGGGCAGGCGAACAGGGACGCGGCTTTGCCGTCGTCGCCGCCGAAGTGCGGAACCTCGCCCAGCGCAGCGCCGGCGCCGCCAAAGAGATCAAGGCCCTGATCGAGGATTCGGTCGGCAAGGTTGACGCTGGCGGCAAGCTGGTGGACGAAGCCGGCAAGACCATGGACGAGATCGTCACCTCGGTCAAGCGCGTCACCGACATCATGAGCGAGATTGCGGCGGCGAGCCAGGAGCAGAGCGCGGGCATCGAGCAGGTCAACCAGGCCGTGAGTCAGATGGACGAAGTGACGCAGCAGAACGCCGCGCTGGTGGAAGAAGCTGCGGCGGCGGCCGAGAGCCTGCAGGATCAGGCGGGCAAGCTGGCCGAGGCGGTGAGTGTGTTCAAGCTGGATGGCGTGGCAAGCAGTCCGCGCGGGGCGAGCCCGGCGGCCAAGGCGCTGCCGCGCAGCCAGCCCAGGCTGGTGCCGGCGCCCGCTGCGCGGCCGAAAAAGCTGGCTGTGGCCGGCGGCGGCAATGACGAGTGGGAAGAGTTCTGAAACAAATGTTCGTTTGACTCCAATCCGTACAGGCGGTGTTCTTCTGTACAGGGGCGTCATGCGATACAAACTGTGCCTGAAACGGTAATTTTAGTGCGAATCAAGAAGGTTAAATCATGAAGCTGAAGTCAAAAATCATATTGAGCATGGGGGCGGTTTTCCTGCTTTTCGGCGTGGCAATCGGCGTGGCGCTGACGGGTATGCAGAGCAACAAGAACCGTTTCGAGAATTTCCTCGAACAGGATATGGCGCTTGCCCAGGCAGCAACCAATCTCTATGCCCATGGCCTGCAAATGGGCCAGGCCTTGCGCAATGTGGTCATGGATCCGAACAATCAGAAGGCTTATAAAAATCTTGAAGCCTCAGCGGGCGAGTTCAAGGAAACCAGCAAAACGGCCCTGGCCCTGGCCGCAGCGAACCCATCCGATCTGGCGGTTCTGGAAGAAGTAATAGCGTTGCGCGAGCAACAAATCCCCATCCAATCCAGGATCACTTCGCTGGCGGGCAGCGACCAGGCAGCAGCCATCGCTGCGATCAGCCAGGAAGAGACGCCGGTTTGGCGCAAGATACGGGAACGCCTGGTGGATTTTATCAAAGCCAAGGAAACCGCTGTTGAGCAGACCAAAGCTGATATTGCCGCATTCAGCCAGCGTATGTTGATGATTACGCTTGCACTCCTGGTGGTGGCGCTGCTTGCCGCTTCGATGATCGTTTTCTGGCTGGTCCGCCACATCATGAGCCAGCTTGGCGGTGAGCCTGCGTATGCTGTCGAGGTGGCCCATGCGATTTCGGAGGGGGACTTTTCCCGCTCGGTGACGCTTGAAAAAGGCGATACCACAAGCCTGTTGTATTCAATCAATCGGATGCGGGAACACCTGACCGGAACGATCGCTGATATCCGTCACGCAACCGAGACCATTTCGGTTGCCTCGCGCGAGATTGCCGCCGGCAACCTCGACCTGTCGAGCCGCACCGAAGAGCAGGCATCCAGCCTGGAAGAAACCGCCAGCTCGATGGAAGAGCTGACCAGCACCGTCAAGCAGAACGCCGAGAACGCGCGCCAGGCCAACCAGCTGGTCGTCTCCACCGCCGACATCGCGGTCAAGGGCGGCCAGGTCGTCGGCAAAGTCGTCGACACCATGGACTCGATCAAGCAGAGCTCGCGCAAGATTGCCGACATCATCGGCGTCATCGACGGCATAGCCTTCCAGACCAACATTCTGGCGCTGAACGCCGCGGTCGAAGCCGCACGGGCAG
>JADMKH010000212.1 GCA_018780025.1 Thiobacillus sp. | reverse complement strand
GTTCGCCTGAGGTTGGGTGGACTGGAGTTTCTTTGACAAAAAGAACGCGAAATCATATCATTGCGGGCTAATGTTGCTGATCATTGTTTGGGGGCGTGTCATGTTGGACTTATGCACGTTGCCTCGGTACGTTGTTAATCGGGTACGCCATGCCTCAATCCGCCATGCTGCAAGCTATTGAGGTCGATCCCCGGCGTTTTTGCAAGGACGCGCAGTCGTGGGAAATTCAGTCGGACGTTTCTGCGTTCCCGCGTCTTGCACTCGAATTTACGCAAGGCGCGCTGTTCTGTCGAGTTGTCGGGCGGGCTGATGCGCTAGGCGGTCTGTCATTGAAGCTGACAGTGCATGGCCAGGTGGAGTTGACGTGTCAGCGTTGCCTGGGCGGCATGCCGCATGCGATTGAAATTGATCGCACGGTGTATCTGGCGCGTACCGAAACGGAGATGGAGCGGCTGGATGAGATGCCCGATAGCGATGCCATTCTGGTTGGCGAGATATTGGGCCTGGTCGAGCTGGTTGAAGATGAAGTGTTGTTGGGTCTGCCGATGGCGCCCATGCATGAAAAAGGTAAATGCCCCGTCATTGGGGCTGAATAATTTTTTTAGGAGTTAGAAATGGCAGTCCAACAGAACAAGAAGTCCCCGTCCAAGCGTGGTATGCATCGCTCGCACGATTTCCTGACCAACCCGCCGCTGGCTGTTGAGCCGACCACCGGCGAAGCGCATCTGCGTCACCATATCAGCCCCAATGGCTTTTATCGTGGCCGCCAGGTCGTCAAGGCCAAGGGCGAATAATTTTCTTGCGCGCCACGCTGTTGTAGTCATTACGGCCTGGCGCATTCGATCCAGCCAACCCTACAGGCTGTATGAGATATATCACCGTCGCAATTGATGTCATGGGGGGCGATCATGGCCCTCATGTCACCGTGCCGGCGGCGATACGTTGTCTTGCCCGTTATCCCGACCTGAATGTCATTCTGGTCGGGCCGCAGGATATCATCGCCGCCGAACTCAAAGCGCGCCGTGCCCAGTCCGGTCCCCGCCTTATCGTTCGCCACGCCAGTCAGGTGGTGGCGATGGATGAGGCGCCTGCGCTGGCCCTGCGCGGCAAAAAAGACTCCTCCCTGCGCGTGTCTATCGATCTCGTCAAGTCTGGCGAGGCCGACGCCTGCGTGTCTGCCGGCAATACCGGCGCCTTGATGGCAACCGCCCGCTTCGTCCTGAAAACCCTGCCCGGCATCGACCGCCCGGCGATTGCGGCCGTGATGCCAACGATCAAGGGCCACGCCCTGGTGCTGGACATGGGGGCCAACGTCGATTGCACCGCCGAACATCTGCTGCAGTTCGGCATCATGGGTGCGATGCTGGTGTCGGCGGTGGACCACAAGCTGAATCCCAGCGTGGGTCTGTTGAACATCGGCGAAGAAGACATCAAGGGCAGCGAAATGGTGAAGCAGGCCGCCGAATTGCTGCGCGCCAGCCACCTGAATTTCTACGGCAACGTCGAAGGCGACGATATTTTCAAAGGCACCACCGACGTGGTGGTGTGCGATGGCTTTGTCGGCAATGTGACGCTGAAAGCGTCGGAAGGCCTGGCCAAGATGATTGCCACCACGCTGCGCGCCGAGTTCAAGCGCAACTGGCTGACCCGCATTGCGGGCCTGGTGGCGTTGCCGGTGCTGAATGCCTTCAAACGCCGGCTCGATCCGCGCCGCTACAATGGCGCCACGCTGCTGGGCTTAAAAGGCGTGGTGGTGAAAAGCCATGGCTCGGCCGACCGCTTTGCGTTCGAGCATGCGATCGAAACTGCCAGCGATGAAGTCCGCAACAATGTGCTGAAACGCATTACCGACCAGATCCAACTCCAGCAACGGGTGGCCGCTTGATCTATTCTCGCATTCTCGGCACGGGCAGCTATTTGCCTGCGCGCATTCTGACCAACGCCGATCTTGAAAATATGATCGACACGACCGACCAATGGATTGTCGATCGGACCGGTATACGCGAGCGGCATATCGCCGCCGAAGGCGAATTCACCAGCGATCTGGCATCCCATGCTGCGCGGGCCGCGCTCGAAGTGGCGGGGCTGACGGTGGATGACATCGATCTGCTGTTGGTTGCCACGACCACGCCCGATCTGGTGTTCCCCAGCACGGCCTGCATCGTGCAATCCAAGCTCGGCATGACCAACGGCAAGCCGGCATTTGATCTGCAGGCCGTGTGCAGCGGTTTTGTGTATGCCCTGTCGGTTGCGGATCAGTTCATCAAGACCGGTGCCGCCAGACATGTGCTGGTGATTGGCGCCGAAACCCTGTCGCGGATTACCGACTGGACCGACCGTGGCAACTGCATTCTGTGGGGTGATGGCGCAGGCGCGGTGGTGCTCGGGGCTTCAAGCGAGCCGGGCATCATCGCCACCCATATTCATGCCGATGGCCGTCACAAGGATTTGCTGCGCACCACCAACGGGGCGTCGACCGGTTTGGACACGCCGCCCTTGATGCAGATGGAAGGCAATGCCGTATTCAAGATGGCGGTCAACACGCTCGACCGTATTGTCGATGAAACACTGGAAGCCAATGGCTTGCAGAAATCCGATATCGACTGGCTGGTGCCGCATCAGGCCAATATCCGCATTATTTCCGCCACCGCCAGGAAACTCGGCATGAGCATGGATCATGTTGTGACCACCGTGGCGGGCCACGGCAACACCTCGGCGGCGTCGGTGCCGCTGGCGTTCGATGTGGCGGTGCGCGATGGCCGTATCCAGCGCGGGCAGACCGTGCTGATGGAAGCCTTCGGCGGCGGCTTCACCTGGGGCTCAGCGCTCCTCAAATATTAATTAAAGGATTACGTCGTGAGCATCGATCAACACTCTCTGGCGTTTGTTTTTCCCGGCCAGGGCTCGCAATCCGTCGGCATGATGCAGGGCTGGGGCGAGCGCGCTGAAGTACGCTTTACTTTTTCAGAAGCGTCTGACGCGCTCGGCGAGGATCTTTGGGCGTTGGCGACCGAGGGTCCGACAGATCTGCTCAATCAGACCATCAACACCCAACCGGCAATGTTGGCAGCCGATGTTGCAGCCTGGCGGGTATGGCAGGCAGTGGGCGGCGTCCAGCCCGCGCTGCTGGCAGGACACAGCCTCGGCGAATACGCGGCCCTGGTTGCTGCGGGTGCGCTGGACTTTTCCGATGCCGTCAAGCTGGTGCGTTTCCGTGCCGAGGCCATGCAAGCCGCCGTGCCCGAAGGGGTTGGCGCGATGGCCGCGATTCTGGGGCTGGATGACGACGCTGTGCGTACTGTTTGTATGGACGCCGCGGTGGGCGAAGTGGTTGAGGCGGTGAACTTCAATTCCCCGGGTCAGGTCGTGATTGCCGGCAACAAGGCGGCCGTTGAGCGCGCCATGGTGCTGGCGAAAGAGCGGGGTGCCAAGCGCGCGTTGCCGTTGCCGGTCAGTGTGCCGTCGCATTCTGCGTTGATGTTGCCTGCCGCCGAAAAATTGCGGGTGCATTTGCAAGGCGTGACGATCAAGGAATCTTCGATTCCGGTGCTGCACAATACCGATGTGCTGAGCCATGCCGAGCCTGACGCGATACGCGCTGCGCTGGCCAGGCAACTGCATACGCCAGTGCGCTGGGTCGAGACCGTGCAGGCGTTGAAAGCCGCGGGAATGGGTTACGTGATCGAATGCGGACCCGGCAAGGTGCTGACCGGATTGGGCAAGCGCATCGACGACAGTTTGACCACGCTGGCGCTGGTGGACGAAACCAGTCTGCAGGCTGCACTCAATCTATAAGGAGACAACATGCTGCAAGGACAGATCGCCCTCGTTACGGGCGCCAGCCGTGGAATTGGTCAGGCCATCGCGCTTGAACTGGGCCGTTTGGGCGCCACGGTGATCGGCACCGCTACCAGCGATAAAGGCGCCGAAGCGATTGGCGATTATCTCGCAGCGGCTAACATCAAGGGCGGGGGCATGAATCTCAATGTCACCCGCGCAGCTGAAGTCGAAGCCGTCATCACCACGATCAATGCACTGCATGGCGACATCGGCATTCTGGTCAACAACGCCGGCATTACCCGCGATAATTTGCTGATGCGGATGAAAGACGAGGAATGGGACGACATCATTGCGACCAATCTGACATCCGTGTTTCGCCTGTCGCGCGCGGTACTGCGCGCGATGATGAAGGCGCGTAGCGGGCGCATCATTTCCATCGCATCGGTGGTGGGTTCGATGGGCAACGCCGGACAGACCAATTACAGTGCAGCCAAGGCCGGCATCATGGGCTTCACCAAGTCGCTGGCGCGCGAAGTGGGCAGCCGCAATATCACGGTCAACTGCGTCGCGCCGGGCTTTATCGATACCGATATGACCCGCGCGCTGCCTGAAGCGCAGCGGCAGGCCCTGCTGGGTCATATCCCGCTGGGACGCCTGGGTTCGGCCGAAGATATTGCCCAGGCTGTTGCGTTTCTGGCGTCGCCGGCTGCGAACTATATTTCCGGAACCACCTTGCATGTCAATGGTGGGATGTACATGGCGTAATCGGGACGGAAAGTTTGGTAAAATCTCCCGGCTTCAATTTTCATGGCTTCAATTTCATTGAGGCCTTATTCCACGAGAGGATTAGTAATGGATAACGTACAACGTGTATTTAAAGTCGTCGCCGAGCAATTGGGCGTCAACGAGGCAGACATCAAGAACGAGTC
>JADMKH010000197.1 GCA_018780025.1 Thiobacillus sp. | reverse complement strand
ACCCCGACGAACCCGAGTGGCTGTCGCACGTCAACGCCAACGTGCTGAAGGTCAAACTCGCCACCGCCATCATCGGCATCTCGTCGATCCACCTGCTGAAAACCTTCATCAACGCCCCCAACCTGGATGAAAAAGTCCTGCTGTGGCAGACCGTCATCCACATGGCGTTCATCGTGTCGGCCGTGGCAATTGCCTATATCGACAAGCTGATGCCGCATCCGGAAAAGCATTGATGCGTCAGGCTGGTGCGCCCGTCAGCCCGACAATCAACCCATCCTGCAACCAGGTCCGCAGGCCCTCGGCAGCTACGCTGGCGGCCTCCCGGTCGGAAAACTGCTCGCCCAACGCAGCACACACCTGGGCAAACGATGCGCCGTCCTGCAACTGCACCAGGGCGGCGTGCTCGGCTGTCTGAATCGTGCGGAAATGCGGCTGCCAGCCTTTGCGCCAAATCAGAAGCCAGGTAAGCGCGGGCAAAGGTTCGGCGACCGGCGGTGTCAGTTCCTGATCGATCGCGTGCCAGATGCTCACGCTGTTAAAGCGCAAGGGCGCGATAAACAGAGTCGGCACCAACTGAAACCCCACGCTTGCCCAATCCCCGGCGGACAGCCTGGCCAATTCCGCTGACGATACCGGGGTGGCGTTCGGGCCATCAAATGCTTGACGCAACTGCCAGTCGATGCGCGCCAGTTCGGCGATATCCAAGTCTTGCGGAAACCGGTTTTCCAGCCATTGCGGAAATGCCGCGCCGTGCCAGCGCAGGTTGCGATGCCGGGGCGGATTGTCCTCGATGAAAGCCAACGCAGACGACTCGAATGTTTCGTCGCCCAGGTACGCCCAGGTTTTTTCATACGCATCCTGCAGGTTTTCCAGCAACCGGGCGCGATAGGCATTGTGATAAATGTGCAGGCGATGATCGACGCTGATGCGCCCACCTTCACTCACCTCCTGCGAGAGGGTGCTGGGCAGGTTGAGCAAATGATCATGGAAGGCAACCTGAAGATCGGTCAACTCAGGCGATTTCACAGCACGGCCTCCCTGACTTCCTGCACCCCGGACCCCAGGGTCTCGGCGGCAATGGCGCGCGCCCGATCCAGTTCCGCAATCAATACGCTCAACTCGGGGATGTTGTCATCACGCTCAATCATGGTTGCCACTTCGCCGAAGTGTGCGCAGGTGTAGCGGTAGAGCGCCCAAACGGGCGCGGCCACCGGATGGTCATGCGTGTCCACAATGTAATTGCCGTGATCGCTATGCCCGGCCAGATGAATCTGCTGCACCCGTTCCACCGGCAGATGGTCCAGGAATTCGATGGGGTCGAAACCATGATTGATGCCGCTGACATAGATATTGTTCACGTCGAGCAACAGCAGACAGTCGGCCTGTTCGGCAACCTGGCGCAGAAACTCCCATTCACTCATTTCGGAACAGCGATAGTTGAGGTAGCTCGATACGTTTTCCAGCAGAATGCGTCGGCCCAGCGTGTCCTGCACCTGATTGACATGGCGCACCACCAGACGCAATGCTTCTTCGCTGTAAGGCAGCGGCAACAAATCATGCGCATTGCGGCCTTGCACCCCGGTCCAGCACAGGTGGTCTGAAATCCACAACGGCCGCGCATGGTTTGCCAACGCTTTCAGGTCAGCGAGATATTGCGCATCCAGGCCATCGGTCGAGCCGATCGACAAGGACACGCCATGCATGGCCACGGGATAGCGTTCCAGGATGGCATCGAGCATGGCCAGCGGTTTTCCACCGGGGACCATGTAGTTTTCAGAAATGATTTCCAGCCAGTCGACCGCCTGGGGTTCACCCAGAAAATCCGGGTAATGCACGGGTCGCAAGCCCAGGCCAAAGCCCGGTGACTTCTTCTTGATAGCGCTGGATGCGGGGGTCAAAGGCATGGGGCGATTTCGGAAATGATCGGTAAATGGCCATGAATGAAATGTTCACCCTGAGTGTCGGCATTGAAGCAAACATCCAGGGTGAAAATCCAGGCACAAAGCCTGGATTTCCGGCTGATGACTTATCCCTTCAGGTCGGAAATCACACCGCCCTTGCTCAGGCATTCCCTGGCCGCCATGCCTTTGAAGCCGTGGCCCTTGCACGCGTTCATGCCCTTGCAGCTGTTTTCAGTGGTTTTGCAGTCCGTGCTGCCCTTGCAGGAATGCACGCCATAACAATGCACCTTGTCACTGGCACCGACAGCCGCGCCCGTGCTGCCACCGGGGCTGTCGGCGGCAACAGCGGCCGACATTGCCAGCGCCATGGCGGCCGCAGCAGAAGCGAGGATTGCGCCTTTGGATTGAATTGACATGTAGATCTCTCCTTGATGAATGAAACACGTTGTTGACCTAAAGCCCGTAGACAGCAGGCCACAGGGCGGAAATGAAGCAAAAATGAACGGTGCTTCAATGCAGGGCAACCCATCATTTCGCGCAGTCAGTGATTGCCATGCCCACGTTGGTCGAGAGCCGACGCCTGGCCTTACAGGGATAGCGCAATATTTTTGATGCCCTTGGACATGCGCCGGACACGGGGGTGGATGGGCGGCATCCGCCCTGTCGCCTGGCCAGGCGGACCGCGCCTGGCCAATATGAACGGGTAGTTTTTAAATGAACTCATGCCGCCATCGACATTACTTATTGGCTGCCCACCTCCCACGGGCGGAAAATCACGGATCAAACTTTCACGGAGACGAAGCCATGGCCACCCGCGACACCCTCACCCCCAAAGAAGCCCAATGCAGCGGCGGCGCCGACTATGCAGCGCTGGCGCTGGAAGCCCTGCAGGAACCGGCTGACGCGGCTTATGCCAAGGAGTTGATGGACCGCGTGGCGGATGACTGCCAGTTCACCAAGGATCTGGCGGCGTGCGCCATCGTCTACAAGGCGCTGGGCGAGCAAAGCCGCGCCGAAGAATTGCTGCAAACCGCCGAAGACTACTGCATGAGCGGCGAAGAGCAGGTTGCGCTGGCCGAGGCCAAGTTCAAGGTACTGGGCGACAAGGCGGCGGCAGTCGGCGCGTATGAAAAGGCGCTGAAGGAAACCGGCAACCTCGACCCGCTGATCGACCTGGCCAAAAACGTGATGCGCGTGATTGCCGACAGCGCGTTTGCCAAAAAAATACTGGAAAAAGCCGAATCCAAAATCTCGCGCGCGGTGGAATACAGCAAGCTGGCAGCCGCCTCGGCCGAGCACTTGCTCGACAAGGACTATGCGGCCGAGATTTTCAACAAGGCCGCTGAAAAACTCTCCACTGTTCCCGACCTGCTGGCATTGGCAGCTGAAGTCACCAAGACACTGGGCGATCCGGCACGCGCCAAGGCCTTGTATGAGCGTGCGCTGCATGGCGCAACTGATTTCACCGCAGCCAAAACCTTGATCGAATCGGCCAAGCAGGCAGGCGACGCTGCTTTCTTGCAGGCTGCGCTGAAAAAAGCAGGTGAGCTCGCCAGCGCCACCGGCGAACACATCGAGCTGGCCGAGGGATTGGCCAGCGTGGGCGACAAGCCGGGTGCGGCGGCGCTGCTGGACAAGGCCGAAGAGGCCGTGGCCGGGCTGGACGAAATGCAAAAACTGGTTGCGGCAGTCGAGGCCCATCTGGCCGACGATACCGAGCGCCTGGCCCGTGTGAAAGCCAAACTGGAAAAACGTCAGGCCAACCACACGCGCTATCTGGCGTTCCAGAAACTGGAGCAGGAAGCCGGCAACGTCAAGCAATACCTCGCGCTGGCCGAGCGGGTGCGTCTCGAACTGGAAGACCCGTTCTATGCCGCCAAACTGATTCAGGCTGCCGAAGCGCTGCTCGACGGCACCGGTTACCAGTTCTCGCGCTACAAGCCGATCCTGCTGGCGGTGGACCAGAACCTGGACGATGTCGACTGGCTCAACCGCCTGCTTGACCGCGCCGCCGAGAACGCGACCGGCTTCACCGCGTTCAAGGACCTGGTCGTCACGACAGCGCACATGAAACATCGCGAAATTGGCACCGCGAAAGCGCGTGCGTTTCTTGCCGCGCGCGAAGCCGCGCAGGCGGCAGACGCCAACGCTACCGTCTACGACAGCGCCAAACTGGCAGAAGTCAGCTTTGCGGCAACGCAGGATATCGCTGAAGCCAGTCGCCTGCTGGAGGCTGCACGCGCCCAGGCAAAAGATCATTACGCCCTGACGCACATTGGCCAGTTGTATGCGGGCATGGGCAACGCCGCCAAGGCAGATGAGTACTTTTCCGCTGCGGCGGCAAGCTGCACCCATGGCGATGCCTGCATCCAGTTCATTGACCGCCTGAAGCGCTTTGCCATGCCTGCAGCGACCCTGAAGAAATGGTACGCCGAATGCGGTACGCACTTAAGCAAACCGGCTGACAAGCTGCGCTGGGCCGAAGGCATTGCCGACGCACTCAACGATAAAACCTGGGCCACCGAAGTGTATAGTCAACTCGCAGGCCAGTTCAGCGGCGTTGAGGCGGCTCGATTTGATCTCAGCCGCCGCTCGCGCGCCGACCTTAATTACTTTGGTGCGACCCGGCGTCACTGACCCGCGGCCAGGTCGACTGGCGATGCCGCGCCAGGCATAAAGCCATACTCCCAATAACAGCCCGTGAAAGATTGGTTGATCGGGCTGTTTTTCTTTGTACACTTCGAGGTGAAGCTGTTGCCAGGAGTCGTACATGCTTGAAAACCTTTCCGCCCTCATCGACACCGTACAAAAGAATTGCACCATCGCCGACGCGCGTCACGCGCGCGACATGACGATGTGCACCT
>JADMKH010000267.1 GCA_018780025.1 Thiobacillus sp. | reverse complement strand
TCGGGAAAGTCTTCCCGACCTACGGCATCAATGCGGCCAACACATAACAGTGAAAGGGCCTTATTGAACCAGCTTCAGCGGCGGCGAGTGTGGATTGGGTGTGTGTATAGGTTCGGGTAATCCGGATACCGGCTGCCAGTTCGGCAGCGCTTCCGGGCGGTGGATATGGTAACCCTGCAAATAGTCCACGCCCATATCGTTCAGCAGCGCGGCCATGTCGGCGTCCTCTACCTGCTCGGCCACCGAACGCATGCCGAAGTCGCGCGCCAGCTGCGCAATCGAGCGCACGATGGCCTGATCGCGGCGGTCATCCAGCATGCCGCGCACAAAGGCGCCGTCGATTTTGAGGAAGTCTGCGTGCAGGTGCTTGAGATAGAAAAATGAGGACGCATCGCGTCCGAAGTCGTCCAGCGCGACCTGGCAACCGCGTTCGCGCAGACCCTGGATCAGACGCTGGGCATCCTCCAGGTTCACCACCGCGGCCGTTTCCGTGATCTCGAAACCGAGCCGTTCGCCCGCCACCCCGTAGCGATCAAGCAGCTGGCACACCACGCCGAGGAAAGACGCGTCGGCGACGGTCTTGCCCGACAGGTTGATGAAATATACCGCGTTGTCGTCGGGCTGGGCGGCCAGGTAGGACACGATGGCCTCCAGCATCCAGCGATCGAGTATCGGCGCCTGCCCGTAGCGCTCCAGCGCGGGCAGCAGCTTGGCGGGCCCTTCGATCACGCCATTGCGCTGCCAGCGGATCAGCACCTCGTAGTGCGGCTGGCCATGACTTGAAGTCGGCTGGATCAACTGGCGGTAGGGCAGGAACTGGTTGCCTTCCAGCGCCTGGGCGAAATCGGCGGCCCAGCCCATCTCCGCTTCCAGCCGGCGGAATCCCACCTCGTCCGCTTCATACAGCATGACCCGGCCGCTGCCTTCGGACTTGGCGCGATAGCAGGCCATGTCGGCCTGGATCATGATGTCGCCCGCAGTCGTTTCAGCCTGGGTGATGGGCGCAATGCCGGCGCAGGCCCCGAGCGTGAAGCGCCGGCCTTTGTGCTCAAAGCGGAAATCGCGGATGCGCTGCACCAGATCGCGACAGATCCGGTTCGCCGTATCGGGGTTGGTATCGAACAGGATGAGGCCGAATTCGTCGCCGCCCAGGCGGCCCAGATAAGCGTTGTCCGGCAAGGTGGCCTGCATGGTTTTTGCAATGTCCATCAACAGGGCATCGCCCACCGAATGGCCGCAGGTATCGTTCACCAGCTTGAATTGATCGAGGTCGATATAGCAAAACGCATGCTGTTGCGACTGCTCGCGTGCGATTCGCATGGCGCGCGCCAGACGGCCCTCCACTGCGCGGCGATTCGGCAGCATGGTCAGGGTGTCGTGATACGCCATGTCGCGCAGGCTGTCGAGCAGCAGCTTTTTCTCGGTTTCGTCGCGCAGCACGTACACCGCGCCCATTCCGCCGTTCCCGTGCAGCGGCGCACAGCTGTAGCTGATGGCGAGGTCGAGCCCCAGCCGGGTATGCAACTGGGCGGAACCGGTTTGGCCGTGCGGCGCGGCCGCCGACGACAGGAAACAGGCGGGCGCTTCCTTGTTGTCGCCCATCTGATCGAGCTGCATCAGTTCGTTGAGCGGATGGGAGTGGGCTTCCGCCAGGGGAATACCCAGCAGGTTTTCGGCTGCGGGATTCAGATAGGTGACCTGGTTGAGTGCGTTGGTGACGATGACGGCGTCGTTGATCGACTGCAGGGTCACCTGCCAGCGTTCCTTTTCTTCGCTGATGGCCACTTGGTCGAGTTTGCGCTGCGTGATGTCGAAGCGGATGGATAAATATTTCAGTGGCAGGCCGTCGTCGCCCTTGATCGGGATGATGGTCGTGGCGGTCCAGAACAGGTGGCCATCCTTGGCGCGGTTGCAGATTTCGCCGCGCCAGGTTCGGCCGTTTGAAATGGTTTCCCAGAGCTGGGCAAAGAACGCGTCATCGTGCCAGCCCGAGTTGAGGATGCGGTGATTTTCTCCGATCAATTCCTCGTGCGTGTAGCCGCTGACGATGCAGAACAGTTCATTGGTCAGGGTGATGTTTCCGGCAAGATCGGATTCGGACACGCAGGCTGCGCTGTCGAGCGCTTTTTGCTGCTCGTTGAGGTTGGTCAGCAAGTGCTCCAGTGCCACGCTCATGTAATTGAAGGCACGGGTGGTTTCCTGGAGCTCGGGGGGGCTGGCTGCCCGAATGGGAATGCGCGCACTGTAGTCCCCGGCCTCGATCTGGCGTGCAGCGGCGCGGAGCCGGTGGAGATCTTTCAGGCTGAATCTCAACAGTACGTGTATGAGCCAGCCGAGCAGAATGAACGCGAAAGTCAACACCAGAAACAGCCGGGTGCCGAGGTGCCACAGAAAATCTTCGTAGGCCTGGGGCGAGGGTTGAATCAGCAGACGCCCGTAATACCTGCCGCCGACAACGAGCGTTTGTTGCATGACGGAAGTATGCAGACCGGTGAGACCGTCAAACCATTCAGGGTGCTCGGCAGGGTAAGCCGGGGCGGATTCACGCAGGATGTGGCCGTTGGGGGCGGTGTATTCCGCAAGCAGCAGGTTGCCTTGTTCAACCGGGACTTTCAGATGGACTTGCACCGCACTGTAATCGCGCAGGATGGCCGCGTCGGTCACCACCTGGGACAGCGCGGCGAGTTGGGCCGAGGCCTGAATTTGAAGGGCTGCGCCGGCATTCTGCCGGCCAATCTGCAGCGCCTGTTGCCCGGCCAGGGCGAGCACCCCCAGCAGGATTGCCAGGCCCGCACCCATGATGCGTCCCTGCGCGCTGAGCCGGGTTGGATTCATGCCCTGGAGGCGGCGGGCAAGCCGGGTGGAGAGAGGGGCGCTCATGCGGAATGAATCGACCGAAATTCACCTTCCTGAAGGGCGCCGAGACTATTTTTCTGCCGGGGACGTGTGCGCTCACATGCCGCGTGGCGGAGGGTTCAGGACTTTTTGCGCGCGCGCGGATGGGCCTGGTCGTAAACCTTGGCCAGATGCTGCCAGTCGAGATGGGTGTAAACCTGGGTGGTGCTGATGCTGGCGTGGCCGAGCATTTCCTGCACGGCGCGCAGATCGCCGGACGATTGCAGCACATGGGTAGCGAATGCGTGGCGCAGCATGTGCGGGTGAACGTGCTGGCCGAGGCCGGCTTGCATGGCCCAGCGATTGAGCCGCAGTTGCACGCTGCGCGGGGTGAGGCGGCTGCCGCGCTGGCTGACGAACAGTGCGGGCGTATTGTTACGCGCCAACGGAAGCCGGTGTTTCATCCACGCGGTGATGGCGGTCAATGCCTGGCGGCCCACCGGAACAATACGGGTTTTGCGTCCCTTGCCGGTGACCTGCGCTTCGCCGATTTTCAGGTCGAGGTCGATCAGATCGAGGTCGCTGAGTTCGGACAGCCGCAGGCCGGACGAATAAAATAGCTCGAACATGGCGCGGTCGCGTGCTTGCAGGGCGTCGTCCGAAGCGGCATCGGACGCGCCGTTGAGCAGCTGGGTGCACGCATCGGGGGAGAGCACCTGCGGCAAGGCCCGGGCCATTTTGGGCGGGCGCAGTCCGATGCAGGGGTTGCTGGCGTAACCGAGGCGGCGGCAGGCAAATCTGTAAAAGCCGCGCCAGCTTGAAAGCTGGCGCGCCACGCTGGAGGCCGCCAGGCTTTGGCCGCGAAGCTTGACGATGGCGCCGCGGATGTCGGTGATTTCCAGATCGGCAAGCGATTTGTCGCCAGCCAGCTTGCATAGATTGCTCAGGTCGCGCTGGCAGGCCGCAACCGTGTGCGGCGAGAGCCGCCGTTCGGCTGCGAGGTGCTGCAGATACTGGTCGACGGCGTTCACGACCCGTCGCAATCAGGCTGAGGGCTGCATCCGGAGCAAGGCCGCGCTGACCAACTGGCCCACCCGTTCAATGTAGAGCGTGCCCATGCCGGGATAAAAACGCCTGGCTTCTTCCGACGCCAGCACCAGTAACCCGATGGGCGCCCCCAGCGGAGTGGGGCGTAGCGGAATGCAGGCAAACGCGCGCAGGTGCGGCGATATTTCCCCGAACCAGTCGCTGGCCTCGTCAATCGCCAGGGCGCCACACACGGGGTGCGTCATGGCCAGAATATTGGCGCGGCCTTCTGCCGACATCGGGCCACCGAGGCCGGGCGCGTCGCTTTCTGGCAGATCCCATGCGCGCAGGGCGTGGTGTGGCACCTCGAACCCGTCGCGAAGATGGATGGCCAGTGCGGCGGCAATATCCTGCGGGGTGCGGGCAGTCAGCAATGCCATGGTCATGGCGTGCAGTTTTTCGGAAATGCCGTCGTTTTCCTCGCCAAACTGAATCAGCTCGGCCAGCTTGGTTTCCAGCATCTGCACCTTGTCGCGCATCGCGATGAGTTGACGCTCGCTCATCGATATTGCATGGGTGCCATGCGGATGCGGGATCTGCAGATCCGCCAGTAAAGCGGGAAATTCGTTGAAAAAATCCGGATGCCGGGTCAAAAATTCGGCGATGGCCTGTGGGTCGAGTGTGGCGGGTTGCATGTCCATTAGATTTCTAGTTCTCCCTCAAATACGGTTTCAGCCGGACCGGTCATGTAGACCGGCTGGTTTTTTCCTGCCCATTCGATAATCAGGTCGCCGCCGCGCGTGTGCACGCTGACCGGGCTTTTCAGCCAGTCCTGATGGATGCCCGCCACGGCAGCCGCACAGGCGCCGGTGCCGCAGGCCAGGGTTTCGCCCGCGCCGCGCTCGAACACGCGCAGGCGG
>JADMKH010000061.1 GCA_018780025.1 Thiobacillus sp. | reverse complement strand
TTGCCCATCATTTTCATCATCTTCTGCGCCTGCTCAAACTGTTTCAGCAGCTTGTTGACTTCCTGCACCTGCACTCCCGCACCCGCAGCGATACGGCGTTTGCGCGAGGCCTTGAGGAGGTCGGGCTTGCGGCGCTCCAGCGGGGTCATGCTGTTGATGATGCCTTCGATCCGGTTGACGGACTTGTCGTCGGCGCCTGCCGGCAGGTTCATCTGCCCGGCGCCGGGCAGTTTGTCCATCAGGGCCGACATCCCGCCCATTTTGCGCATCTGCTGGATTTGCGCCTTGAAGTCTTCGAGGTCGAAGTCTTTGCCCTTCTTGACCTTGTCCGCCAGCTTTTTGGCTTCGGCCATGTCGACCGAGCTGTGCGCCTGCTCGATCAGCGACAGCACGTCGCCCATGCCGAGGATGCGCTGCGCCATGCGCTCGGGGTGGAAGGCTTCCAGCCCGGTGGGCTTTTCGCTCACACCGATGAACTTGAGCGGCTTGCCGGTGATCTGCCGCACCGACAGGGCCGCGCCGCCGCGCGAGTCGCCGTCGAGCTTGGTCAGCACGATACCGGTGAGCGGCAGGGTTTCGTTAAAGGCGCGGGCGACGTTGATCGCGTCCTGGCCCTGCATGGCGTCGACGACGAACAGGGTTTCGACCGGGTTGACGGCAGCGTGCAGCGCGCGGATCTCGGCCATCATCGCTTCATCGATCGCCAGACGGCCAGCGGTGTCAACAATCAGCACATCAAAGAACTGTTTGCGCGCGTGGTCTTGTGCGGCCCGGGCGATGTTCAGCGGGTCGCGTTCGTCGCCGACTTCGAAAAAGCTGACATCGAGTTGCTTGCCGAGCAATCGCAGTTGCTCGATGGCGGCGGGGCGGTAGACGTCGGCCGAGGCGAGCAGGACTTTTTTCTTGCGGTTTTTCAGCAGCAGCGCGAGTTTGCCGCTGGTGGTGGTTTTACCCGAACCCTGCAGGCCGGCCATCAGAATGACGGCAGGCGGGTTGGCGGCCAGATTCAGCTCGGCGTTTTCGCCGCCCATCAAACGGGTGAGCTCTTCGTGGACAATGCCAATCAGCACCTGGCCTGGCGACAGGCTGGTAAGCACTTCCTTGCCTAATGCGCGTGTCTTGACTGCTTCGATGAAGTCTTTGACTACGGGCAATGCAACGTCGGCCTCGAGCAGGGCGAGCCGCACCTGGCGCAAAGTGTCCTGCACGTTGTCTTCGGTAATGCGCGCTTGTCCGCGCAAGCTTTTGACGACGCCGGCGAGACGTCCGCTGAGATTATCTAACATGGCTTCCTTGTTGCCACCGGGGGCGGCATGGATAATGGGGCTGGCTGGTTGCGATTTCCATTTCGAGATACCCATTTTAACGAATGTCTGTGCTATTGCTGGTTACTTTATGTGTGAGCGGGTTCTATGCTTGGGTGGCCTGGCGCTTGCAGCACTCGCCGCACGCCGTGTCGGTGCGGCTTTTACTGCCGCTGGCCTTGCTGGCGCATGGCGCACTGATTTATCAGTCGATGCTGGGCTACGGCGATATCCGGCTCGGTTTCGGTAATTCCCTGGCGACGATTTTATGGCTGACGGCGCTGGTTTACTGGGTGTCAAGCCAGGGTGCCCCGCTGGCGCGCCTGCAGTCGTGGGTAAGCGGGTTGGCGGGAGCGTCGGTATTGGGGATGGCGCTGTTTACGAATACGCATGTCATTCCCAACTCCCAGGCGCTGGCTTTGCGTGCGCATCTGGTGGTGTCGTTTCTTGCCTACGGCCTGCTGGCAGTAGCCGCATTGCATGCGGTATTGATGACGCTGCTGGAGAAGCAGCTGCATCGTGGCGGTTTTTTGCGCGACAGCGCGCCACCTTTACTGACACTGGAAGCGATGCTGTTCAGGTCGATCGGAATCGGGTTTGCGTTGCTGACGCTGGCTGTAATCAGCGGGGTGTTCTTTTCGGAAGAACTGTTCGGCAAGGCCTTGCAGTTTTCACACAAGACCGTGTTCGCCATCCTGTCCTGGCTGGTATTCGGCGGTCTGTTGCTGGGGCGGCATTTCAGAGGCTGGCGCGGACGCACGGCGCTGGTCTGGACGATCACCGGCTTTACGCTGCTGTTGCTGGCCTATCTGGGCACCCAGTTTGTGCTGGAAGTGTTGCTTGGGCGCTGATTTTGTCTGCCCGGCAACGCCTTTGATCCGATCTGTTCAGGAATAATTTTTGGAAGACTTGTCTATTGGTACGTTGTTCGGCCTGCTCGCGGGACTGTTGCTTTTGTCTGCCTGCTTTTCCGCGTCTGAAACCGCGATGATGGCGATCAACCGCTATCGTTTGCGGCACGCCGCCGAAACCGGCCACCGGGGCGCGATCCTGACTCAATCACTGTTGAATCAGACCGACAAATTGCTCGGTGTGATTCTGCTGGGCAACAACCTGGTCAATATTGTAGCGGCGACGCTGGCGACAATTATTTCCATTCGCCTGTACGGCGATTCGGACGTTGCGCTGTCGCTGGTAACTTTGCTGCTGACCTTCCTGATTCTGGTGTTCAGTGAAGTCACGCCCAAGGTGATTGGCGCATCCTATCCCGAGCGTATCGCTTATCCCGCGGGGTATGTGCTGATGCCGATGCTCAAGCTGATGTACCCCGTGATCTGGTTCGTCAACCTGTTCGTGCAGGGTTTGCTATGGCTGATGCGAATCAAGCCGCCCGAGCCGGGACATGGCAGCCGCCTGGGGCTGGAAGAGCTGCGTACGATTGTGCTGGAATCTTCCGGTATGCTGCCGCGCGAACACCACAGAATATTGGTGAACCTGCTGGAGCTCGAAGACATCACGGTTGATGATGTGATGACGCCGCGCAACCAGATCGAGTCGATCGACATTGAGGACGATGCCGAGCGCCTGCGCCAGCAGATTTCCACCAGCCACCACACGCGACTGGTCGTGCATGAAGGCTCGTCTGACAACCTGCTTGGCGTGCTGCATGTGCGCCGGGTGCTGCATGCCTTGACCGGCGAGGAGCTGGATCCGGACACCTTGAAGGAAAACCTTGAAGAGCCGTACTTCGTTCCAGCGGGCACGCCACTATTTACGCAGCTGCGCAATTTTCAGAGCGGACGGAAACGACTGGCGCTGGTGGTCGATGAATACGGTGAACTGCAAGGTCTGGTCACCCTGGAAGACCTGCTCGAAGAAATGGTCGGCGAATTCACCACGCAGGCGCCGTCCGAAACCGGCTATTTGCGGCGCGAAGCGGATGGCAGCTGGCTGGTCGAGGGGTCGGTGTTATTGCGCCACTTGAACCGCAAGCTGGGGTTGTCATTGCCGCTGGATGGGCCCAAAACGCTGAATGGCCTGTTGCTGGATCAGTTTGAGGATATTCCCGAGGTCGGGGTGAGCCTTAAATTGAACAATGTGCCGGTGGAAATTGTGCAAACGCAGGATCGGGCAGTGAAGATGGCGCGCATCTATCCGCCGGCACCGGATGAAGTTTCGTCCGGAAAACCCTCAATTTAGACGAATAATCGCCGTTAAGGCCAGTGATTCCCCATTCGCAGGCCGGCTTGGCATGATGATGCGGGCGATAATTTGACGCAGGAATTGTCTGGAACCGATTTATGGCCGCTGTGACAAGTAACATTAATTTAACCGGACTGGCGCGCGCCATGGTTAACCAGGGCTGGTTGACGGAGGCGGATGCCGAGGGCGTGTGGAAGCGTACCAATCAATCTGGCGATTCGTTTGTGACCGAGCTTGTCAGAGGCCAGCGATTCAAGGCCGACCAGATTGCAGCATTTGCAGCCGTTTCCTTCGGCTATCCTTATCTGGATCTGAATGCCATGGACGCCGAGAGCCTCCCGCAAGGGGTGCTCGACCCCAAGTTGGTGCAGAAGCGTCGTGTGGTCGCACTTTACCAGCGCGGCAACAAAGTCTATGTCGCCACGTCCGACCCCACCAACATGCAGGCGCTGGATGAGGTGAAATTCCAGACCGGCCAGGCGGTCGAGCCGGTGGTGGTGGAAGACGACAAGCTTGGAAAGCTGATCGCAAAGGCGGGCGAGGCAGCAGAAAACACGATGGCCGTGTTGAATGCCGAAGACCTCAATCTGGATTTCGCAGAAGAAGAGTCAGCGGCTGCGCAACAGGATACTGGCGGCATCGAAATCGACGATGCGCCGGTGGTGCGTTATCTGCAGAAAATCATGCTCGATGCGATCAATCAGGGCGCGTCCGATATCCATCTCGAACCCTACGAAAAATATTACCGCATCCGCTATCGTCGCGACGGCATCCTCTCTGAGGTGGCACAGCCGCCGATGGCGATCAAGGACAAGATTGCTTCACGCATCAAGGTGCTGTCGCGGCTGGATATCTCGGAGAAGCGTGTACCGCAGGATGGCCGCATGAAAATGGTGCTGTCAAAAAACCGCGCCATCGACTTTCGGGTCAGCACGCTGCCCACGCTGTATGGCGAAAAAATCGTCATGCGTATTCTGGACCCGACCAGCGCACAGCTGGGCATCGAAGCTCTGGGTTACGAGCCGTTCCAGAAAGAGCTGCTGATGAATGCGGTGCAGCGACCCTACGGTATGGTGCTGGTGACCGGTCCCACCGGCTCCGGTAAAACCGTGTCGCTGTATACCTGCCTGAACATCCTGAATAAACCCGACGTCAACATCTCGACCGCAGAAGACCCGGCGGAAATCCAGTTGCCCGGGATTAACCAGGTCAACGTCAACGACAAGGCCGGACTGACCTTTTCGGCTGCACTGAAATCCTTCCTGCGGCAGGACCCTGACGTCATCATGGTCGGCGAGATTCGCGACCTGGAAACCGCCGACATCGCCATCAAGGCCGCGCAAACCGGCCACATGG
>JADMKH010000221.1 GCA_018780025.1 Thiobacillus sp. | reverse complement strand
TGTAGGCACGTCGAGCCTGGAAGTATTCGTTTTCGGTATCCAGCAAGTCGAGCAAAGTGCGCTGGCCGATATCGTATTGCTTGCGATAGGCTTCGCGCGCCTTTTCAATTGAAAGCTGATGCTGATCCAGAAAGCCCAGCTGGCGGGTCAGGCTCTGGATGTCATTGTAGGCAATGTTGAGGGTCTGGCGGATGTCGCGGCAGGTTTTGTCGCGCAAATCCTTCGATTGTTTCAGGCGCTCGATGTACTGGCGAGAAAGTGCCTGATCGGAGCCGCCCTTGAACAGGTTGTAGTTCAGGACGAGTTCGATGACCTGTTCATCGCGTCGACCCGTTACGCCATTTTCATTGAAGGCAATGCCATTGCTGGCACGCAGGTCAACACGTGGCAGAAAGTTGGCCTGGCGACCGTGCGCTTCGGCCTGCGCGGCACGGACATTCTCAATTGCGGCATTGAACGATGGACTGCCTTGATAAGCCTGTTTCAGGGCTTCTTCAATATTGGCCGGGATGCCTTGCTTGAGCAGGCCGGGCGCGATCATCTCGCCCGGGGGAAGCTCGCCCACAATGCGCTGATAGCGCGCGCTGACATCATGCAGGTTGCTGGCTTCGGTGAGCATATTCGACTGGGCCAGTGCCAGACGGCCGCCTGCCTGTTCGAAATCGACCCGTCGACCGACACCGGCCTGGACGCGCTGCTGGATCTGGTTGAAAACCTGGTCGTGCTGAGCGAAATTTTCCTGCGCCAGCCTCGACAGTTCGCGGTAACGCAGCACATCGAGCAAGGCGCGGGACGCTTCGAGCGCAATGCTCTCCGACGTGTCGAGAAATTCGTAATAGCGCACCAGCTTGGAGTAGCCGAGTCGGGCGACTTCATCGCGGGTGGCAAAGCCGTCGAAAATCATCTGGCTGAGAGACAGCGTTGCGCCCCGGCGGGTCAGGTTGGTTGTCGGAAATGAAGGTGGGCTCAAGCGTTCACGGCCAACCCCTGTGCTGAGATCGACGCGAGGTAAATAACCGCCCCGCGCGACATCCTGTTCATGGAGAGAGGACTGAAATGCATGCCAGCGCGCCTGAACCTCAGGGTTGCTTATGATCGTGTTTTTAACGGTGTCCTGTAAGCTGATGGGGGATTGTGCTGCGACGGGTGCCGACAACATCCCCGTCATGATCAAGCCTAGTGCGATTATTTTTCCTGGCATTCCTTCAGCCTCCCGGATTGAATCCGATATCTTAAGTAGGGTGCGACAACGCATAATTGTACGCAACATCCATACCAGCCCTTGAAAGCAACAGAATTTTACCTTGTGTCATTTTCTTATTCTGAACCGGGACATTGTTTGGGCAACCACGCGCAATCCACCATAAATAGCGCGTCAGAGGGCGGGAGGTCGCCGTCTTCAGGCCGTGCGCGAGACATTCAGCCGCGTCTGTCCGGAGCGGTTTGCGGGTGTAATTTACGTGTTGATTAAGCGTGTCCTGTTGAGAACTCAACGCATCGTTGGAAAAGTGGTCCTCTGGAAAGCCGCTTGCGTGCTGGTTTTTAGCATGGGCTTCGTTTTCGCGGGTGTTGAACTTGACCGCATGGTGCTGCTCGCCAGTCAGCGATATGGCGACGCTGGTTCGGCTTCGGTGATGGCCTGGCGGGATTTGCTGACCAGTTCAACGGGGCAGAACGAAGCCGCCAAGTTGAAACGGGTGAATGACTTTTTCAATCGTCGAATCCGTTTCGGCGAAGACCGGGATATCTGGGGTGCGGAAGACTACTGGGCGACACCCCTTGAGGTGCTGGGGCGCTCGGAAGGGGATTGCGAGGACTTTGCGATTTCCAAATACATCACCTTGAAGCTGATGGGCGTCCCCTCCGAGAAAATGCGGCTGACCTACGTCAAGGCGCGCCTCGGCGGACCGCAAAGCAGCATCGTTCAGGCCCATATGGTCCTGAGCTATTATCCAGCCCCGGAAGACGAGCCGATGGTTCTGGATAATCTGATTTCGGAAATTCGACCTGCTTCCCGCCGTCCTGACTTGACCACGGTCTTTGGCTTTAATGCCGAAGGACTGTGGGTAGGGGGTGCGGCGCCACGTGCAGGTGCTTCCGCGCAACGACTTTCGAAATGGCAAACCGTATTGCGCAAGATGCGGGAAGAAGGAATCGAATGAAATACCACGTGCTCAGGGAATTGTTATGACACTCACCAAGCAACTCTGGCTTGCCGTTGCAGCCATCATGATCATTGCATTCGGGATCAGTTTCCTGGCCAGCGCGTGGTCGGCAAAAAGCTATCTCGAAGATCAGCTGCGATTAAAAAACGTCGACAACGCCAACTCACTGGCGCTGTCGATGTCGCAAATGGACAAGGACCCGGTTCTGATTGAATTGCTGGTGTCCGCGCAATTCGATATCGGGCATTACAAACAGATCCAGCTGGTCTCGCCGTCCGGAAAAGTGATGGTCGAACGGGTGGGTGCAGCAGTGAATGACACCGTCCCTGCCTGGTTCGTCAACCTGATTCCTCTGGCTACTGAACCCGGCGTTGCGCTGGTGCAGGATGGCTGGCGTCAATATGGCACGCTGACGGTGATCAGTGACAACCGCTTTGCTTACCTGGCCTTGTGGCAGGGCAATCTCCGGCTTCTGGCCTGGTTTCTGGTTGGCGCAATACTGTGCGGGGTGATAGGCACCTTAATCCTGCGAGCCATTGCACGGCCATTGGGCGAGGTGGTCAAACAGGCCGAAGCGATCGGTTCTCGACGATTCATCACCATCGAGGAACCGCGCACGCGAGAGTTTCGCAATGTGGTGCGGGCGATGAATGCGATGTCGGGTCAGGTACGAGGCATGCTGGATGAAGAGTCTGCCCGCCTGGAGCGGTTGCGTCGTGACGCGCAGCATGATGCGCTCACGGGCTTGCTCAACCGCGAACATTTTCTCAACAAGATTCAGTATGCGCTTGAAGGGGAAAACGCCGCTCCGACGGGCGCACTGTTTATTGTGCGATTGCCTGATCTGGTCAAATTGAATAAAGCCTTGGGGCGAGAAGCCGCCGACACTTTATTGAAACAGCTGGCCAACGCACTGCAAGAATCCTGTCCGGATGAATCCAGCCTGATTGGCCGTTTGAATGGCTCTGATTTTGCCGTGCTCGCACCCGACGTGGATTCGGCGGATGCGCTGGCTCGCCAGATATTTGCGCGCATCATGTTGTCGATCAATGATCCCAGTGCGTTAACAGAACATACCGTGTTATTGGGCGCAGCCGTTTATCGCCATGGCGATTCCGTGTCCCAGATGTTGTCGCGCGCGGACATGGCGCTGGGCCGCGCCGAAAGTGAAGGTGGCAGCGTAGTCGAAATGGACAAAGCCAATGTCGAATGGAAATCGCAAACGAGTCTGGTGGCAGCGTGGCAAGTCCTGATTGAGACTGCCTTGAACCTGAACCGGGTCCAGTTTGCAACCTACCCGGTGCTAAACGGGCAGGGCGAACTGATCCATTACGAAGCACCTGCGCGTATGCAGGTTATTCAGAGTTCTTTGTGGATGTCCGCACAGGAGTTCATGCCATGGGCGAGCCGGCTGGGGCTGACCCAACGCATAGACGAGGCCGTGTTTGAGCATGCGTTGGGCTGGCTGGGTTCCAATCCAGGCCCAGTCTGCGTCAACGTGTCGGCGCAATCCGTGTGTGACCCGGTGCTGACCGCGCGCTACTACCATGCACTCAAAGCGAATCCGGATATGGCGCAAAAGCTCTGGATCGACATTCCGGAATTTGTGGCCTACCGTCATGCCCGTGAGTTCCGGGTGTTCTGCGACACGTTGAAACCCTTGGGCTGCAAGATCGGCCTGGAACACGTTGGCAACCAGATCGGCCGCATGGGCGAACTCTATGACGTGGGTCTGGATTATCTGAAGATCGACAGCGTCATCATTCGTGACATCGATCAGAACCTGGGCAATCAGACCTTTCTGCGCGGCCTGTGCACCATTGCGCATACCATGGGCATGATGACCATCGCCGAGGGCGTGCTCAACCAGCAGGAAGCGGTATGCCTGAAGGATTTGGGATTCAATGGAATGACCGGGCCGGGCATTGTGCTCGGCTGAGGGTTGCTGCCGCAGCCATAAACGCTGCGGTTGGGATCAGATTGTCTCGTTGGCCCCGCCCAGTAAATTGAGTGCACCGAGCGTCTGGCGCAACGAGCGACGTTCCATCAGTTTTTCCTGCGCCGGTAACGGCAGGTCGGTGAACCGAATCACGTCCCGGTCGATCAGCAGATCGATCAGATCCTCCAGCACCCGCACCAGTCGCATGTCGGATTCCTGCAGCGAGCCTTGCTCCAGACCCACCTGGCGCATGAACTCCATCAGCTCGGGTGAAGTGGACTGCAATTCCGCCAGACCCTCGCCGGGTTCCAGGTTGACCGCAATGATGCGGCCCTGCTCGTCACGTTTTACATATGGCATGCCGTTTTCCTGTAGTGGCCGTCGATCAGTCCGTAATCAATTTGCCGCGGCTGAAGAGATCCGCAATGATCGCATCCTGGCTGGTGAACGTGCCCACCAGGTTGACGCCTTCGAGTGTGATGATCTGATCAGGCGCAGTCAGCGTGCTGCTCGTTTTGACCGATAGCGTGGTCGTGTTCGTGCCTGAGTTGTAGCTAAAGTTCAGATAGCTGGCCAGGTTGCCCGCCAGGTTGCCCGAATGCGACTCGCCCACCAGCAGGTCGCGCAAGTCGAGCTTGTCGCTGTTATTGACGTTGTTAAAGTCCTTGATGGTGTCGGTGGCCGGAGACGCGGTCGTGCCGCCATCGTTCAACTGCCATTTGAAGATGTCTGCCCCCAGGCCGCCAGTGAGGGTGTCGTTGCCTTTGCCGCCG
>JADMKH010000207.1 GCA_018780025.1 Thiobacillus sp. | reverse complement strand
CAAACGCGACGATCTCGTCCCACACCATGCCGCCGTGGTCGGCCACGCCGAGCGCACGGCCGGTGCGGCCGCAGGCCCATATCCCGAGCAGGAAGGTGGCGATGATGAGCACGATCTGGTTCGGCAGGTCAGGTGCGATGGCGACAATGAGCCAGAACAGCGGCAGCCCCAGGAGCGTGCCGATCGTGCCGGGTGTCTTGGGTGCGAGGCCGCTGCCGAAACCGAAGGCAATCAGATGCGCGGGGTGCGCGAGCAGAAATTTGAAATCAGGCCGCAAAGTGGTCATAGCCGGTGTGTTCGATGGTAAGGGGGTGGCCGTCGGCGCCGATGACGGTGAGTCCGGATTCTGCGGTGATATGGCCGATGCGGGTGACGGATACGCCCGCATCATTTGCGGCAGCAAGCACGCAGTCGCGTTTGGCTGGTGGCGCGGTAAAGCACAGTTCGTAATCGTCCCCGCCTGCCAGAATGCACTCGCGCGCAACGGCCTCTTGCAGATAATCCTGAACCGCCGGCAGGGTGGGCAGGGCGGCGAACTCGATGACCGCACCTGTTTTGGAGCGTTGCAGAATGTGCCCCAGGTCGCCTAAAAGGCCATCCGAAATATCGATTGCGCTATGCGCAATGCCGCGCAGCGCAACGCCGAGCTCCACGCGCGGCATCGGCAGATAAAGCGCGGGCAGCACGCGGGCCGCATCGATCTGCTCCATGAACAGGCGGCCTTGGCGATAGGCCAGCGCCATCGCCGCCGAACCCAGCACGCCCGACACCCAGATGTCGTCGCCCGCCTGCGCGCCGTCGCGGCGCAGCGCCTGTCCGGGGGGCACTTCGCCCATCACCGTGATGCTGAGCGTGAGCGCGCCGCGGGTGGTGTCGCCGCCGACCAGTTCGATGCCGTGCAGATCGGCCATGCGAAAAAAGCCGCGCGAAAATGCCGTGAGCCAGGCGTCGTTGACCTCGGGCAGCGCGATGGACAGCGTTGCCCAGCGCGGCGTGGCCCCCATCGCCGCGAGGTCGGACAGGTTCACAGCCAGCGATTTATGGCCGATGCCGGCGGGGCTGTCCTGCGGCGAAAAGTGGCGGCCTTCGAGCAGCATGTCGCTGGAAACGGCGAGTTGCATGCCCGGCGAAGGCAGCAACAACGCGCAGTCATCGCCCACACCCAACGCCGCGTCAGGCGTGGCGCGGGTGAAGTGTTTGGCGATAAGGTCGAATTCGGAAGACATGTAAAACCACTAAGCACAGAGGTACAGAGCCACAGAGAACCCCCGTAAATCCGAATGAGCTAATCGTATGCAATCGGATTTGTGCATTTCTCCGTGCCTCTGTGGTGAAGGTTTTTTAATTCCCGCGCGACTGTTTCGCATGCGCGATTTCCACCGCGCGCACGTCCTGCGCAAGTTTGTCGAGGACGCCGTTGATGAATTTGTGGCCGTCGGTGCCGCCGAATTTTTTCGCCAGTTCGACGCCTTCGTTGATGGCGACGCGCCACGGCACATCGAGGCAGCTCACCAGTTCATACGCGCCGATCAGCAGGATGCCGCGCTCGACCGGTGAGAGCTCGGCAATCGGGCGGTCAAGGCAGGGCGCGAGGCGCGAGCTCAACAGGTCTTCGTCCTTGATCACGCCAGTCAGCAGAGTGCGGAAATACGCTTCGTCGGCGCGTTTGAACTGCGCGTCTTCCTGGAGGTTGGCGGCAATCAGGGTGATGTCCACACCCCCCACCAGCCAGGCGTACACACCTTGCAGCGTAAATTCGCGGGCACTTTTGCGGGAGCCTGCCATCTCAAAGACGTTTCAACAGGTTGGCCATTTCAATCGCCGCGCGTGCGGCGTCGCGGCCCTTTTCGGACATGCGCGCGTGGCCCTGTTCTTCTTTATCCACAGTCAGGATGGCGTTGGCAATCGGCACGCCAGTTTTCAACTGCACGTCCATGATGCCGCGCGCAGACTGATTCGAGACGACTTCGAAATGGTAGGTGTCGCCGCGCACGACCGCGCCGAGGGCGATGAGCGCGTCATACTTTTCGGACAAGGCCAGTTCCTGCAGCGCCAGCGGATGCTCCAGTGCACCGGGCACGTTGACCAGCAGCACATCCTTCTTGTCTACACCGAGCCGGATCAGTTCCGCCTCGCAGGCCGACAGCAGGCCCTCGCAGATATCCCGATTAAATCGGCTCATGACGATGCCGAATTTGAGGCCCTTGCCCTGGTAGGCGGGGTCGAGTTCGGAGAAGTTGTCCTTGGTTCCCATGTTGCGTCCTTTCAATATTGGGTCCGAATGCATTCGAGACCACGTGAATTATCGACTCAAATCTGTTTGAGCCTATGCGTTTTCAGAATAGCCGGTTACTTCCAGTCCGAAGCCGTCCATCGCGGGCATTTTGCGTGGGCTGGCCAACAGCTTCATTTTGCCGACGCCGAGGTCGCGCAGGATTTGCGCGCCTATCCCGTAGTCACGCAGGTCGACCTTGCGGTTTGCACTCGCTGCCGGATTGATGCGGGCTGGATTAACTCGAGCGAGCAGCGCGTCGGCGGCTTCAGGCCGATGCAGCAGCACGATGACGCCGCACTGCGATTCGGCGATACGTTCCATCGCCCCCAGGATGGGCCATGAATGGCCACCGCCGGTGACATCGAGAAAGTCCATCACCGAGAGCGGCTCATGCACGCGCACCAGGGTTTCCTTGTCCGCCAGGATTTCGCCCTTGACCAGCGCCAGATGGGTTTCATTGGCGCATTTGTCGCGGTAGGCGACCAGCCGGAAGGCGCCGTAGACGGTCTGGATCAGGCGGTCGGCGGCGCGCTCGACCAGGCTTTCGGTCTGGCTGCGGTAATGGATCAGGTCGGCGATGGCGCCGATTTTCAGACCGTGCTCCTGTGCGAACGGAATCAGGTCGGGCAGCCGCGCCATGGTGCCATCGTCCTTGAGGATTTCGCAGATCACCGAGGCAGGCTCCAGTCCGGCAAGGCCCGCCAGATCGCAGCCGGCTTCGGTGTGTCCGGCACGCATCAGCACGCCGCCGGGTTGCGCGCGCAGCGGGAAGATGTGACCGGGCTGGACGATGTCGCTGGGCAACGCATTGCGCTTGACCGCAGCCTGAATGGTGACGGCGCGGTCGCCCGCGGAAATGCCCGTGGTCACCCCTTCAGCGGCTTCGATCGAGGCGGTAAACGCGGTGCTGTGCTGCGCCTGGTTGTCGTTCACCATCTGCTTCAGGCCGAGCTGGCGGCAACGTGCATCCGTCAGCGTCAGGCAGATCAGGCCGCGGCCGTATTTGGCCATGAAGTTGATCGCTTCAGGCGTGACGTGCTCGGCCGCCATCACCAGGTCGCCTTCGTTTTCGCGGTCTTCCTCGTCGACCAGCACGACCATGCGGCCGGCTTTCAACTCTTCGATCATTTCCAGGGTAGAGGCGAGGCTCATCAGTCGTTGTCCCTTATCAGTCTTTATCTGTGGTGTGTGTAAATTGCGTAAGGCGTTCGACATAGCGCGCAATCATGTCGACTTCCAGGTTGACGCGGCTTCCCGCTTGCAGATACTTGAGCGTGGTTTGCTCCAGTGTGTGCGGGATCAGGTTGAGCGAGAAGCGCGCGCCTTCTACCTTGTTGACTGTCAGCGACACGCCGTTCACCGTGATCGAGCCCTTGCGGATGAGGTAGCGTGCGAGTTCACCCGGCGCGTCGATTTCCAGTAAATGCGATTCACCTGCCGGCACAAAACGGTGCACCGTGCCGACACCGTCGACATGGCCCGACACCAGATGGCCGCCGAGGCGATCGGCAAGGCGCAGCGCTTTTTCAAGGTTGACCTCGGCGCCCGGCGTGTAGCCTTCGGTGCAACGCAAGGTTTCGGCGGAAACATCGACAGTAAAACTTTCCGGCGTCAGCGCCACCGCCGTCAGGCACACGCCGTTGACGGCAATACTGTCGCCCAGCGCGACGTCGGAAAAGTCCAGACCGCCGCCCGTGATGACCATGCGCGCGTCAGCGCCGCGCGCGTCGTATTCGTGGATGCGACCGATAGATTGAATGATGCCGGTGAACATGTGTATGGGGAACAGCGGGTAAGACCGGGCATTGTAGGCGTTTAGGCTGGGTGGGTGAACCCCGGGCATGCCAAAAGCCTGCATTGATAATCGGCAATATAAGGATAAGCGTATCCCGAATTGCTATAATGTTCGCATTGTGAAGACGGAAAGAGCGGCATGACCACGCTTCAATCATTTGCCATACGCGGCCACACCCTGTTGCCTGTTGTCCAGGGCGGCATGGGCGTGGGGATTTCTGCCCATCGGCTGGCGGGCTCCGTGGCGCGCGCCGGTGCGATCGGCACGATTGCGAGCATCGATCTGCGCCACCATCACGCCGATCTGTCGGAGCAGGCCAGGCACTGCCGCGACAAGGACGAACTCAACCGACTCAACCTGATTGCACTCGACCGCGAGATCAAGGCTGCACTCGAACTCGCGGCGGGCCATGGACTGGTGGCGGTGAACGTGATGAAGGCGGTGACCGAGCATCCGGCGCTGGTGCGGCAGGCGTGCGCCTCGGGGGCGCAGGCGATCGTGATGGGCGCGGGGCTGCCGCTCGATCTGCCCGAGATGACCGAGGCTTATCCTGATGTCGCGCTGATTCCGATTTTGTCGGACGCGCGCGGCGTGGCCATCTTGCTGAAGAAGTGGGTGCGTAAAGGCCGATTGCCGGACGCCATCGTGATCGAGCATCCGTTATATGCAGGCGGGCACCTCGGTGCGCCCAATCCGGCTGAACTCGCCAACGAGCGTTTCAATTTCGCCGAAGCGCTGCCCGGCATCTTCAAGGTGTTCGACGACCTGGGCATTGCGCGCGGGCAGATACCCGTCATCGTCGGCGGCGGCATCAACAGCCACGAAAAACTGCTGGCCGCGCTGGCGCTGGGGGCGAGTGCGGTGCAGCTCGGCACGCCGTTCGCCGTCAGCGAAG
>JADMKH010000106.1 GCA_018780025.1 Thiobacillus sp. | reverse complement strand
GCACCAGCACGTCGGTTTCCGACAGCACTTTGACGAAATCCTCGAAGCAGTCGCGGGTGCGGGTGTAGCGATGCGGCTGGAATACCAGCACCAGGCGTTGTCCCGGGAAGGCGCCGCGCGCCGCGGCCAGGGTGGCGGCCATTTCGACCGGGTGGTGGCCGTAATCGTCGACCAGTAAAAAATGGCCGCCCGTTTTGACCGGCAACTCGCCGTAACGCTGGAAGCGGCGGCCGACGCCATGAAATTCGGCCAGCGCCTTGACGATGGCGGCGTCCGAGGCGTCGACTTCGGTCGCCACCGCAATCGCTGCCAGCGCGTTCAGCACGTTGTGCATGCCGGGGTGGTTCAACACGATATCGAGATCGGCCATGCCCTCGCGCTTGACGGTGAAACGCATCTGGCCATGTTCGAAGCGCGGATTCACCCCGCGCACCTGCGCCGCGGCGTCGAAGCCGTAGGTGGTGATCGGCTTGGTGATGCGCGGCAGGATTTCGCGCACGTGCGGATCGTCGATGCACAGCACGGCCATGCCGTAGAAGGGCAGGCGCTGGCAGAAATCGACGAAGGCGGCTTTCAGGCGCTCGAAATCATGACCATAGGTTTCCATGTGATCGGCGTCGATGTTGGTGACGATAGCAATCACGGGGGTCAGATAAAGAAACGACGCGTCGGACTCGTCCGCCTCGGCCACCAGGAAGTCGCCTTGGCCCAGCCGTGCATTGGTGCCGGCGGCGGTCAGCCTGCCCCCGATTACATAGGTCGGGTCCATCCCCGATTCACCCAGAATGCTGGCGACCAGACTGGTGGTGGTGGTCTTGCCGTGGGTGCCCGCGATCGCAATGCCCTGCTTCAAACGCATCAACTCCGCCAGCATCAGCGCGCGTGGCACGATGGGGATTTTGCGCTCGCGCGCGGCGACGACTTCCGGGTTTTCCTCCTGGACGGCAGTCGACACCACCACCGCATCGGCACTGGCAATGTTGTCGGCAGCATGGCCACGGTGTATGCGCGCGCCCAGTCGTGCCAGTCGCTGCGTCACGGCATTGTCAGCCAGATCCGATCCGGATACGGCGTAGCCTAAAGTCAATAGCACCTCCGCGATGCCGCACATGCCAACGCCGCCGATGCCGATGAAATGAATGTGTTTGACCGCGTGCTTCATCGCGCGAGCGCCTCGCAAATATCGGCAACCTGCCGGGTTGCATCGGGTTTGGCCAATGACAATGCTTTCGCAGACATGGTCGCGAGCGTAGCGCGATCCAGGCCGCTTATCAGCGCGGCCAGTTTTTTCGCGCTCAGGTCTTTTTGCTGCATCAGCCAGGCCGCGCCGGCTGCGCTGAGAAATTCGGCGTTGCCGGTCTGGTGGTCGTCCACCGCAAACGGGAAGGGCACCAATACCGCCGGCACGCCCGCGCAGGCCAGCTCGGCCACCGTCATTGCACCGGCGCGGCAGATGGCGAAATCGCAAGTCTGATACGCGTCCGCCATGTCTTCGATGTAATCGCGCACCTCGGCCTCGACCCCGGCGGCAGCATAGTTCGCGCGCAGCACCTCGAGGTGCTGGCGGCCCGACTGATGGACAACGATGGGACGTTGCCCCGCAGACAACAAGCCCAGAGCTTCCGGGACAAGCTTGTTCAAGGCCGAAGCGCCCAAACTGCCGCCGACCACCAGCAGGCGCAGCGGGCCGGTATGCGGCGCCCGGGTTGCGGCGGCGATGTCCGTGCGCACCGGGTTGCCCACCCATTCGGTCGCCACGCTGCGGCACGGAATGGGCTTGTCCTGCGCATTCCGGAAAGCCTGCGGGAAGGCGGTCAGCACCCGGTCGGCCAGACAGGCCAGCACGCGGTTGGTGAGGCCGCCGACCGAATTCTGCTCGTGAATGACCAGCGGCCGGTTCAGCAGACTCGCCATCATGCCGCCGGGAAACGCCGTGTAGCCGCCCATCCCCAGCACCACATCCGGCCGGCGTTGCAGGATGACGCGCAGGCTCTGGCCGAACGCGATCAGCAGCATCAACGGCAACAGCAGCTTCTTCAGCAGGCTCTTGCCGCGCATGCCGCCCATCGACACCCACACCATCTCGATCCCGGCCGCGGGGACCACGCGCGCCTCAAGCCCGGCACGCGTGCCCAGCCAGAACACCTCCCAGCCGCGCGCGCGCAGTTCATCCGCCACGGCGAGCGCGGGATAAACATGGCCGCCGGTGCCACCGGCCATCACCATGAGGGTGCGATTCACGGCGGCCATCAGAAGGTTTTTCCCCGCATCATTTGCCGATGTTCCCAATCGATGCGCAGCAGCACGGCGATCGCCAGGCAGTTGGCGACGATACCGCTGCCGCCAAACGACAGGAAGGGCAGGGTGAGGCCCTTGGTCGGCAGCAGGCCGACGTTCACCCCCATGTTGATGAGTGCCTGCACGCCGAGCCAGATGCCGATGCCCTGCGCCACCAGCGCGCAGAAATTGCGCTCAAGTTGAGCGGCGCGACGGCCGATCAGGAAAGCCTTGACGATGAGCCAGGCGAACAGGCCCACTACGATGACCACACCGATAAAGCCGAGTTCTTCAGCGATCACCGCCAGCAGAAAGTCGGTGTGCGCCTCGGGCAGATAGAACAACTTCTCCACGCTGCCGCCCAGCCCCAGCCCTGTCCATTCGCCGCGGCCGAAAGCAATCAACGCGTGCGACAGTTGATAACCTTTGCCGTAGGGGTCGGCAAAGGGATCCATAAAGCCGAGGATGCGTTGCATCCGGTACTCCGAGGTGAAGATCAGCAACGCGAAGCCAACCAGCAGGACCAGCATCAGTCCGGCGAACACTTTCCAGTTGAGTCCACCTAAAAACAGGATGCCCATGGCGATCGAAACGATCACCACAAAAGCGCCAAAATCAGGCTCATTCAACAACAGTGCGCCGGCCAGCATCATCACCCCAGCCATCGGCATGAAGCCCTTCTTGAAGTCATGCATGAAGGCAGCCTTGCGCGTGGTGTAGTCCGCTGCATACAGCACAGCAAGAAACTTCATCAGCTCGGATGGCTGCAGGTTGGCGAAGCCGAGCGGAATCCAGCGGCGGCTGCCATTGACCTCGCGCCCGATGCCGGGAATCAGCACCATCACCAGCAACAGCAGGCCTGCAAGAAAAAGGAACGGCGCTGCCTGTTGCCACACCCGCGTCGGTACCTGGAACGCAGCGATTGCAACGCCCACACCCAATGCGATGAAGATGCCCTGCCGAATCAAATAGTATTCGCCGTTGCCGCCGGTGTAGCGGGCTGCCTCGGCAATGGCAATCGATGCGGAATAAACCATCACCAGGCCAATCGCCAGCAGGCCCATGGCCAGCCACAGCAGGCTGAAGTCGAGTTCAGCGCTGGGTTTGGGGGCGCGGGCGGCGTACAGCATCAGTGCGCCGCCCTTCTCGCCGCCAGCTTGTTCACGGCCTCGACGAACACGTCGGCACGATGAATGTAGTTGCGGAACATATCGAAGCTGGCACACGCAGGGGAAAGCAATACTGCGTCGCCCGGGTGGGCCAGACGTTGTGCTTCCTCGACCGCCTCGGCCAGACTGGCGACCGGGTACGCATCCACGCCGCTGCCTTCAATCGCCGCTGCAATCAATGGGGCATCCCGCCCGATCAGCAGCACGGCGCGGGCGTTGGCTTGAACCGCAGCCTTGAGCGGACTGAAGTCCTGCCCCTTGCCGTCGCCGCCCAGAATCACCACCGCGCGGCGATCGCCCATGCCGTAGAGCGCGGCTTCGGTGGCGCCGACGTTGGTACCCTTGGAATCGTCGTACCAGGTGACGCCCTCAATCTCGGCGACTTTTTCCACCCGATGCGGCAACCCCTTGAAATGCACCAGCCCGCGCAGCAATGCCTCGATGGGCTTGCCCAGTGCGCGCGTCAACGCCAGCGCCGCCAGCGCGTTGGCGCCATTGTGCAGCCCGGCTACCGGCAAGGCGGCAAGCGGCATCAGCATCTCGTCGCCCATGCACAGCTCGTTTTCGCACAGGCCAAAGTTTTCTCCACTCGGGCAGCTATCCAGGCCAAACGTCACGACATCTCGCCCGGGCAAGGCCATCGCCATGCTGCGCGCGTCGTCCCGATTCAACACCTGCACGCCGTCGCCGCTGAATATCCGCGCCTTGGCTGCCGCATATGCCTCCATGTCGGCATAGCGATCCATATGGTCTTCCGACAGGTTGAGCACAGTGGCAGCCGTGGCGTTGAGGTGGGTCGTGGTTTCCAGTTGAAAGCTGGACAGTTCGAGCACCCACACCTGCGGCGCCGGCACCGCACCCTGTTCGATTTCGGCCAGCGCATCCAGCACCGGCAGGCCGATGTTGCCGGCCACACAGGTGCTCAAGCCGGCCATGCGACACATGTCGCCGCACATCGCGGTGACGGTGCTTTTGCCGTTACTGCCGGTGATTGCGATCAGCTGCATCGGGTGCTCACGCTGGAGATTGAGCGCCTGAATGGCACGGGCAAACAGTTCGACGTCACCCACCGCCTCGACGCCTGCGGCAATGGCACGGGCAACCGCAGGCTCGCTTAGCGGCACGCCGGGGCTCACGACAAGAAGTTCGGCCGCCTGCAAGCGCGCATCCTCGAACGGACCCGTGTAAAGCGACACCTCCGGCAACAGCTCAGCCAGATGCGCGGCATGCGGCGGCGCGGCGCGGCTGTCAGCCACGCTCACCTGCGCGCCGCGCGCCGCCAGCCAGCGCGCGCACGACAAGCCGGTGTCGCCAAGGCCGAGCACCAGGATGTTTTTACCGGAAAGATTGAGGCTGTCGTAGTTCATCTCAGCTTCAGGCTCGACAGGCCGATCAGCACCAGCATCATCGAAATGATCCAGAACCGCACCACCACCTGGTTTTCCTTCCAGCCCTTGAGCTCGTAGTGGTGGTGGATCGGCGCCATGCGGAACACGCGCTTGCCGGTGAGCTTGAACGAGGCGACCTGGA